>NZ_JBFRDV010000005.1:0-236023 GCF_052113945.1 Paenarthrobacter sp. RAF54_2 | reverse complement strand
CCCTTGGAATCGACGGCGACAATTCCGACGTCGATTGTGTCCAGGATCGTCCCAAGCAGCATTTCGCGATCCCTGCTCGCCGCGAGCAATTGCCGCAAAGCTTGGTCACGCTGCCTGACACGCTGTTGCTGGATCCTGGCATTCGAGCCGGAGAGCCGAATGGTGACTGCAACGGCAAACATCACCAGGGGCAAGACGATAACCGAGAACATGTCGGACGATGGGGGTTTTGGCAAGTGCGAAATGAACGGCGGGAGGGCAATGATGAGGGGACCAAGAAAGCTGATGATAAGGCTGGACCTGGTTCGCAGGCCTGACGCGGATAACCAGATCACAGGAAAAAGTGCAAGAACGACGAGGCCTGGCAGCGAGCCATAGGCACCATTTCGCGTGAATGCGAGGGCAACCAGATCCAGGACGGGGATGGCCAGGCTTGCGCCCGGCGCCAGACGCTCCCACGGCACCAGGAAGCAACTCAAGAAAAGCATCCCGTGCATGAAGATTCCGGTGACAAACTGCCCGTTCTGTATGAGATTTGGCCAAAGGGCAGGGGCCGAGACGAACAATCCTCCGACTACCAGGGTCAAAGGCAATTCGCAGACGGCTACCCGGGCCCTGGGCGTCAGTTTTCTAAAGATGCGGGCGGCTGTGCGGAGTAAAGGCTGCTCAGTCAAGGCAGAGTCCTTCGTTGGGGGGACACGGACCAAATATCGTTTCGCGCCGATTCCGGGAAGAGCTCGGGGCGGAGCGTAAAACCGGAACGTTGGGACGACGCATATTGCACATATTAGGTGCTATAAAACTTGAATGCTTGTATCGTACGTATTGGGTGACGCTTCCCGCTTTGCGCTGGGCTTGCGGGGATGTGCGCCGACTCGAGGGAATCAATGAACGAGCCTGGGGTTGCTGTRGTCATTGAGGATGATGAAGACGTCCGAAACTTGGTGGGCGCCATCCTAAAAGAGGCGGGTTTTGTGGTCCATTCCGCCGCGACCGGACGCGAAGGCGTCGAAGTTGTCCGAAATCATCAAGCCGTGGCGGTGACATTGGATGTCGGACTTCCTGACATGGATGGTCATGAGGTTTTACGGCGAATCCGACAATTCAGTGATGCTTATGTTGTCATGCTCACGGCACGCAAAGATGAACCGGACACCCTGACCGCTTTCCTGACGGGTGCGGACGACTATGTGAAAAAGCCGTTCCTGCCCCGCGAGCTTAGGGCAAGGGTTACAGCAATGATGCGGCGACCCCGCATGGGCGCTGGGCTTTCCTTGCCCGAGGACGGTGGCGACAATGGCCTGGTCCGTTCGAATGGACGCAATGATGCCGTCATTGAACACAACGGATTGTCGTTGAACTTCAAATCCCGGGCAGTTGCCCTGGATGGTTCTCCCCTGACGTTGACCAGAAGCGAATTCGATCTGCTGCTGGAGTTGCTTCGCAACCCGGAGGAAGTCCGGACAAGGGCTGACCTGGTCCGTGCTGCCCGTGGTGATTATTACGACGACGACGCTTATATCAGCGAGGCCGACGAACGGGCCGTTGAAACCCACATTGGAAATCTTCGCCGAAAACTGCGCGAAGATTCACAATCTCCGCGGTTTCTGCAGACGATCCGGGGAGTCGGCTATCGACTGGCACCGAAAAGACCGGATTAGGAAATGGGGTCCGGTTCCGGACTTTCATTCCTTAGTACGTAGCTTTCCCTTAGCTCCTTGACCGTGCGCTGACCACACTCGGCAATCTCATCAAGGAGAGGCTGGGCATTGCGTAATTCACCGTTCAGAATGTGCTCCTCAAGCAGGGCTGCAAGAACCGAAAGGCGAACGCCGCCCACCATGGCCGAAGAGGTTCTGAGGCTCAAGATCGTGTCCAGTGCCGCGGCTTCGTCACCATGTTCGACGGCGGTGGCGAGGCTTTCGTACCGTACTCGCCAGAGCCGGGCAAAGTCGCTTGCAAACTTGCGAGCTATGCGAGGATCGCCCACCTGATCTTCCAAGAGCTGGAATTCCGCAAGGTCCAATATCGGCCGCCGATCGGCGTCGGGCTTCCACGTGGAACCCTCCGCTGGGCCGATATGGTCGGAGTCCCCACGCTCGTCGACCTCACTGAAATCTGAACTGAACATAACCCGATGCTACTTCCTGAACTCAGATCTAAACCGATCTTGCGCTAATCTTGAGCAAATCCTCAGCCCCTCCTGATTTCTTGAGTTACTTTTAATATGCAAATTAACTGCGCTGCTTCATCCACCACTGAGCGTTGTTATAGTGTTGATGACCGCAGGTCCCAGAATGGCAATAAACAGGACCGGAAAGATGAAGAATAGCAGGGGAAAGAGAATTGTTACCGGAAGCTTCATCGCTTTCTCCTCGGCGCGTTGCCGGCGCTTAACCCTCATAACCTTCGCCTGAACTTTTAACACGCGACTAATGGCAATCCCGTACGTGTCGGCCTGGATAACCGCCTGCACGAAGCTTCGGAGTTCAGGAATGTTGGTCCGTTGGGCCAACGCGAGATAGGACTCGCGGCGGCTTCGTCCAACCTGCATGTCCTGGAGTGTCCTCACGATTTCTTCCGCCAGCGGTCCCTTGCCGTTTTCTCCCGCGCGGGCCATGGCGCCTTCGAAGCCGAGGCCAGCCTCAACCGAAATGAGCATCTGGTCCATCGTGTTGGCCAGTTCCAACTGTATTTTCTTCTGCCGTTCCTGACCTTTGCTGTAAAGCATCAGATCCGGAATGAAATATCCCAGCAGGACTACAAAGATTCCCACAAGCTTGATAAGTCCACTCGGGCTGCTGGTAGTGATGAAAAAACCGAAAATCGCACCGAGAAGGCCAAGCGCCGGCTTGGCTGCGAGGACCCGCCCAAGCGGGAGCGAGGCGGGACGCCCGGCCAACGACAGTAGCCTGTCCAGTTTCTGCACGTAACTTCCAGGGGTAAGCCTGTAGCCCAGGCGCTCCAAGGCACCGCTCCTGCTCTGTTGCTCCACTTCAATGGCGATTTGACCCCTCGAGAGCAGCTCGCGGACTAACCGCGGGGTCCTCCGATCAGTTGAAAGGAGTGACCATGCGAAATACGCACTCGGCAGCGGAACGAGCAACAAGGATAAAAGCAGGAAAGGGTGCAAGGTTCACCTCAAAATTTCAAGTCGATAATCTTGCGCATCCACAGACCACCGATGGTCATCAAGATGACAGAAGCCACGATCATCACCCAGCCCAGCGGATTGGTGAACATCACGTTCATATAGCCGGGGTTGACGATCATGAGCATGATGACAATTCCCACGGGAAGAGCCATCAGGATGTACGCGGAAAACTTTCCCTCTGCAGCCAGGGACTTGATGTGTCCTTTGATTTCACTGCGTTCGCGAATGGTGTCGTTCACCTGATCCAGCACGTCTGCGAGGTTCCCACCCACCTCGCGGTTGATCTGGATCGCTTGGGCTATCCACACGAAATCCTCGCTTCGCATTCTCTCCGCCGTATCGTTCAGGGAAGCTTGCAGGTCCCGTCCCAGGCTTGTCTCCGTGATGACCCTGCGCATTTCTTCGGATGTGGGGCTGACTGATTCCGTAGCAGCGGCGTCGATGGCGCGGAGGATGCTGTGACCAGCCCTTAGTCCACCGGAAAGCAGCTGTAGTGTGTCGCCCAATTGATCCTCGAATTTGTCTCGTCTTTTGCCCGCGCGGAACTTCAGGACCAGCCGGGCCACGAAGGGTGCCAGGACACTGAGGAGAATCGCGACGAGAATGCCACCGACAACCAGCCCGATCAAAGCTCCCACCACCGCGCCCGCGATCACCAGGACGACGAAGTCAGCCTGACTCATTCGCACGCCAGCGTCATCGAGTTGTTCGCGGTTGAAAAGCCGAACGTTGCGCCGGGTCAACACACCATGAATCATGTCCGTGGCGGACCCCGCAAATCGCGTCAGATGGGAACCGGGAAGCACCTGGTAGGGCCTCCTCCTGTCCAACGGCACCTCGGGTGCCTTTGGCAGAATGACGGCTACTCCGAACAGCACAATGGCTGACAGCATGAGGGCCAGCCCGACGAAAAGAATCATGGCGCGCTCACGTCCTCGGCGTCGACGTCAGTGGAGCCGCAAAAAGCTCGGGAGAAACATGAATGCCCAAGTCGGTGAAACGATCGATGAACCGCGGACGGATACCCGTAGATACCGGTCGGCCGAGGAAGATCCCGTGGGCATCAACCCCGGCCGAATAGTCGAAAACAAAGGCGTCCTGGAGCGTGACGATATCGCCCTCCATGCCTTGAACCTCAGTCACATGCGTAATCCGGCGGGTTCCATCGCGGAGACGGGAAATTTGGATGATGAGATTCACGGCGGACGCGAGCTGCTCACGGATTGCCCGCAGCGGGAGGTCCATTCCGGCCATCAGAACCAGCGTTTCAAGCCTGGCCACAGCGTCCCGGGGAGAATTGGAGTGCACTGTTGAGAGGGAGCCGTCGTGCCCGGTGTTCATGGCCTGCAGCATGTCCAGCGACTCTCCCCCGCGCACCTCGCCCACCACGATCCTGTCCGGCCGCATACGGAGGGAGTTCCTGAGCAGTTCCCGGATAGTGACTTCACCCTTGCCTTCCGTGTTTGGTGGCCGGCTCTCAAGCCTGACCACGTGCTGCTGCTGGATCTGCAGCTCCACGGCGTCCTCAATGGTCACTATCCGGTTGTCCTCGGGGATAAAGGAAGACAGGACGTTCAACAGTGTGGTTTTGCCGGTTCCGGTACCGCCGGAAACAATGATGTTCAATTTCGCTTTGACGCAGGCATTCAGGAGTTCGGCGATTTCAGGAGTAAGGGTGCCAAAGTCGATCAGATTCCTGATGGTCAAGGGCACTTTGCTGAATTTTCGGATTGTCAGGGACGAACCACCAACAGCTAGCGGCGGAATCACGGCGTTGACGCGAGAGCCGTCCTCCAACCGGGCGTCGACCAGCGGGGATGACTCATCGATCCGACGTCCCACCTTGGAGACAATGCGTTCGATAACTCTTCTCAAATGGTCTTCGGAGCTAAACCCGGAATCAGTGAGGATCAGCTTGCCCCGACGTTCGACGTAAATCTGGTCCATCCTGTTGACCATGATCTCCGTAACTTCAGGGTCATCCAGCAGGCGTTGCAGTGGCCCGTAACCCAGGACGTCGTCAGCCACATCCGCAACAAGCCGGCTGCGCTCCTCAGGAGAGAGCGGCACCTGCTCGGCGTCGATGATCCTGGTCAGTTCTTCCCGGGCAGCGGTCCGCAGCTCCAGCTCACTCAACGCTGAGTCGTTGAATCTCGCACCGAGGCGTTCAAACAATGCCGTTGCAGCCCGTCGCTTCAGGGCAGCGAACGCGTCCACCGGCTGCTGGGCCTTTGGCATCGGGGCGTCCGGATGATCAGCCAATTTCACCGAGAGGTGGGGTTTCGACGCAACCGTGGCCTTCGTTTGAACGTTTGGTTTGGCTTGCTGTGCGGCCTGCGCAAAGGTGGGGTTCGCCGTCGTGAGTGGCTTTGGTCCTTGCCCCAGCGCAGCGGCTGGACCTGCCGATTCTTCCTCGGCGTCGCGCAGGCGTTCAGACAGCTTCACTGGACTACCACCCTTCTGTGCAGTTTTCGCTGGGCCGAGGCCCGCCACGCGGGGTTGAAGCGTTCAACGAGGTGGTTCAACCCTTTGATTGCTGGGTCCTTCGCCCCCTCTTGAAGCACCGGAATTCCCCGGTTGGTGGAGAGCGCGACTGCTTTTGATCGGGGGATGCTCACATCAACCGGGGCGCCGACCGTCGACTCAACGTCCTGGACGGACAACCCGGACTTGGAATCGGCCATGTTGAGCACCACATGGCGGGTWTCCGGGAGCAGATTGAGCTTGCGAAGGATATCCAGGCCGGAGCGCAGGCCCCGAACACTTGGTACATCCATCGCTGACACCCACACCGCATCGGTGCACTGCTCCAGCGCTGCGAGGCCGATTTCAGGCAGTCCAGGGGCTGTATCAACCACCACGTACTGAAACTCTTCGGCAAGTTGCTCCAGCAGCCGAGCCACCTGTTCCGGAGTAATTTCATCTGCTTCAACGGGGTTCTTAGGCGCGCAAAGGGCGTAGATGCTCGCCGGATGGACCGTGAGAAATGCCTTGAGTACCAAAGAATCCTGGCTGGCCGACGGCGTGACCGCGTCAGTAACAGTGTGTTCCGGATTGAGGTAGAGCCCCGAGGCGACGTCCCCGAACTGCAAATCGAGATCCACGATGACTACGCTCATCGGCGCTATCTTGCCCAGCCCCACTGCGATGTTCGTGGCGATGGTCGTCTTGCCCACACCGCCCTTGGGAGAGAAGACGCCGATCACCAGTCCCTTGGGGGCGCCTGCTGGCTTAGGTTCCGAAGTCCGCTGACGGGTGGCGAACGACTGGCAGGCGCGCTCCAGGGTCACCCTGATCTCGGCCATGTCCGCCGCTGGGCTCATAATGTCGCGGATGCCGGATCGCATCGCCTGGAGGATGAAGTCCGGCTGCGGCTCCGCGACAAGAACCACGCTGAGCTCGGGTACCTGAACGTTAAGGACCGTAGCCAAGCGCATCGCTTCCTCCACCGGCACGTCCGGCCCCAGAATCAGCACCTCAAGCTGTCCCTGGTTCAGGGCGCCGAAGAGCTCCGCGGGGTCAACAGGCAGGACGCTGGTGAAGAAGGTCTGCACACTTCCGGGGAGGCCGCCGGCAACGGCTTGACGTAGCCGCTGATCAAATTCAGCACTGGGCGTTATCAGGACAAACCGGCTCACTTGTACACCTCGCTCCGTTGGATGATTCTGGGTCCGCTCTCCTGGGCGTCCACCGGTTCCTTGCTCAGCCAGATTTTGGCGAACTCGGAGGCGAAAACGATCTTGGTTGCGTCCGAGTCGCCCACTGCAACGGTCAGGAGCAGGGAACCCGTAGGCAGGGTGCTGTCCTTGGGATCAGGTGCTGTGGTCCCGGGACTGGGGGCAGGGCTGGGCTGGCTCGTAGGTGCTGGCTCGGGGGCCCGCTGCACTGCAGTCACAAGCACCTTGTGAATGGACAATTGGGTGGTTTCCTTATCGGGCTTGGACTCGATTCCACCGCTTTCCATGGAAATGAAAATCCCGACGTGGTCACCAGGAACCACCCGTCCGCCCACCACACGCACAGGCTCCACCTGGAATGAGACCTCTTGCATTCCGGGAGGCACTGCGACGTTCCCCGGAGTCTTCAGTGCCTCCGGAGCTACAAGGCGCTCGGCCACCAATGGTTCGCCCGGAACGAGGTCCACGGCAGCAACTTTTCCGGTTGAATCGCCCAGCGTCTTGAGTGCCGATGCGGGGACGGAAGACTGCGGAAGCTGCTGGGCAGCCAGGGAAGCCTTCATGGCCTCTACCGGGGTGCCGGCGGGAATCGGAGCCTTGACCATCAAGACCTCAACAGGGGCAAGATTCTGGACAGCCCGTTGATCCGCGCCCTGCGCGTAGACGAACACGAGGATCACCCCTATGACCGCCAGCAGCGCTGCTGCCGATCCTGCCAATAAGCGTGATTTCACTTAACACTCCTGTGCTTCAAAAATTGGAAAAGCTAGTTGGTCAGGCGTACTACGGTGACCCCGTTGGCATCCACCGGCCCCAACGTGTAGCCGTCTGCCAGCGACACGTATTTGACGAAGCTCCCCACGATCCCCCGGCAATTCCCGGTGCAGGACAGCGAGGAGGAAACATAGGGACTCTGGTTATGGAAAACGTCCGGAAGAGTGGTGCCGCCGCTGAACTTCCATCCCGTCACTTTGAATGCTGCAAACGAGATCAGGTGGTAAATGGCTCCGCTTCCCGTGCCGGTGACGGAATTGAAGACCGGAAGCAGCACAATGATGTCTTTTCCGGCGTTGATGGTGGCGGCCCAGTTGTTCAGGGTGGTGGAACAATTTGGCGGCGCACTGTTCCCCGGTGCGCTGCCGCCCTTGTTCAGCGCCAGGTCAATGGTGCCACCGCAGGAGCCAGGATCCTGGACAATCCATCCGAATCCACCCTCTACTGCCGCGCCTGAAGGCCCGTAGTTGCAGCTGGGGTTGGCGCCCGTGCCGTGAGCCTGCAAAAGCTGCTGGACGCCGCCAACGTAGCCCTGCACCTGGCAGATCGAAAACGTCAGGGGGAATGGAGTAGTTCCCTTACGTGGGCTGCCCCACTGTACGGTCGATGAGGTCACAACGTCCGCGGAATTCATGCCAAGGACACGACCGAAGACCAGCGAAACGGCATTTGGAGCACCACCCGCTTGCTGGGAGCCGGCGGACACGGTTACCTTCCGGTTAGTCAGATCAAGGTTTACCGAGTTGATGTTTCCAAGGCCGTCCACAGCATTCTTGTTGGCCATGTCCTTGGCGATCTGGGACGTACTCGAGCAATTCGGATCGCTGGTGCTGACGGCACACTTCTCAGCCACGGCCAGGGCGGCGGCATCGGATCCGTTCTGCGCTTGCGCCTTTTCCGAGTAGAGCTTTCCTGCATCCACAGCGAGGGCGGCAAAGCCAAGTAACGCAACCAGAATCAGAGCTATGAGGACCGCGACGGCCCCGCGTTCGCCGTCGTCGTCATTGCCCTTTATCCGCCACATACCATCACCCCTACGCCTTGCATCGGGAACGGTCCTGCGATTCCCGTGAGGGTGCTGAGTGTGTACTTGACGGTGACGGACATCTGCGCGCCGGACGTGCAGCTGGTAGCACTGAAGGTGAAGTTCGCATCTGCCAGCTTTGGGTTCAGAGTTACAGCCGCGTTTTTCGCCGCGGTCCTGGCTGCCGACTGATCATTCGCGATGGACATCACGCGCACGCCCTCGCGGGCGGCGTTCGTGAGCGAGACCTGCGCGTTGTAGGCGCGCCCGAATTCCATGATCCCCAGAACCAGGAGGATCAGGACGGGTGCGAGCAACGCGAACTCGACCGCTACGGCACCCCGTTCTGATGTCCTGTGCATGTGGATCTGCCTTCGTATCAAAAGTTGAAAGAGGAACGGGTGGGTGGGGCCACCGACCCACCCACCCGGGTACCCGCCGTGAGTCCGACTACTTTGAGCAGCTACCCGCGACGCCGGCGGCAGTAGTAGCGGTCCATGTGCCACCCTTGACGGCACAGGCTGAGCTGTTGAAGGTCTCGACGAGGTTACCGCCGAGCAGGGTTACAGCAACGATGATGACCACGGCGATGAGCGCAACCATGATGCCGTATTCGACGGCGGTAGCGCCGTTCTCTTCACGACGGGCGCGGGATGCGATGTTGGAGAGGGTGACAAACATTTGAAAACTCCTGAGCGAGTTGGGATTTGGGCTGGCCCGATACCAGCTCCCAATCAACGTAGCAACGGAGAGAGGCCCATCTCGGAGTCCTTGGGACTTCCTGTGGAAAGCCTCTGGAACCTGCGCATTTCCTGCGCTAATCCTAGGAATTCCCTTGCCTTACCCGCACAAAAAAGGCCGCGCCATCATTGGCACGGCCTTATCCTGGAGTTTTCGTCAGCCCATTGCAGGCGCAACCACGGGTGGTGCCGAGAGCTGCTTACGCGCCCACCGGGCCAACTTCTTGCCCTTGCCCTTCCACCAGTTGTCTTCATCCTTGTTGTAGTGCCAGCGGAAGATGATCATCACCAGCACGGCCATACTCATGGCCACCTGAATCCATGACCAGCTGACCGCTTCAGCGAGCGCGCTGATCCCCATCACAAGGATGGAAGGCACCGCCAACGTCCTGAAGATCGTATTAGCCACGTACCGGGGGCGTGAACTTGGCACGGACAGCGCACGCACCATATCGAAACACAGGCACACCACTACCATTATTTGCCCCACGGACATAAGGAGAAGCCCGGGCAGCGACCCCGCGAACATTGCGGCCGATTCCATTCCTGTACTCAACGTAAACCCCTCCAACAAACGTCATTTCAGATCCTCTGTGCTCCATTGAATCGGCTGCCGGAGGGGCCCGTCACGAGTAGTGGGTACTCGTTTCCGGCCAGCCCGACTACTTGGTTACTTGCCGGGTACTTGGTCCAGTACGGCCGGACTTTCCACAACGCGGGGTCAGTTACGGCCCATAAATCCCCTCGGAATGGGCCCGAAGTGACCCCGCGTTGGGCGATGTACACTCGCGGTGAGGGCGAAGCGCATGGCCAAGGATTTTCGGCACCGGTGTCAGCGAAGGGGCAGGATGTTCGGTTCAAAGAAGCAGACGCTCAACGATCTGATGGACGAGCTCAGGGCCCGACCTGAGTCGGGAGTCGCTCGGTGTCGGGCCCAACTTCCCGGGCGTCGCCGCGAATCCGCTCCTGAGCAGTGATGCCCGGAAGCGCAATGCGGAATTGCGCAATGGAGCGCTTGCGCTCGGCGTTCTCGTCGACTGGCGGGAGGTCAACAGCAATCCACGCGTGGTCCTGATGTTCGACGTGGAGACCGCCGACGGCATATCGTTCCGCGGCATTGCAGACGAAGACCTCACGATCACCGCTCTCACCCGGCTCGCCCCAGGACAGACGTTGCCTGTGCGCTACCGGCCGGCGATCATGGATCACTACGTCGCCCTTGCCCAGGACGCGGACCCTACCCGAGTGCAGCAGCTCTCTGACGAGATCGCGAGCCGCAAACAGGCCTGACCCGAACGCATCTCCGCAACGCGGGGTCAGTTACGGCCCATAAATCCCGTCGCGACGGGCCCTAAATGACCCCGCGTTGGAGGTTTGAGCGGGACTATGCTTGGCAGCAGGGCTTGGTTTTTCAGATCTGGGGGATGGATGGTGCTTGGCTATGGGGGATAGCGTTTTCTTGCCGTTGGAGGATTACTTCAGCAGAATCGCAAGGCGCAGGGCGATTGTGTTGTGTCAGCTGCCGATGGTGGCGATAGTGACGTTGATTGTTTTCCTGGCCCTTCTCTTCAACCCCGCCAGCCTGTTGCATCCGGCGTTCTTCCTGGTCCTCTTTCTGCACATCGTGATCCTGGCGGCATGCCTCGTGCTTCCGTGGAACCGTCTCCCTTCATGGAGCTTCGTCTTCATCCCCGTGCTGGATTGTCTCGCTCTGGGCCTCTTGCGCGAGGTTGGCGGGCCCGTTCTCAGCGTCGTGGGATTGGTCATGGCCTTCCCCGTGATTTGGCTGTCGGTCAGCGCCAGGAAGGGCCACGTGGCCCTGGCCATCCTGGCACCGCTTTGCGCCACCGTGGCTTCGCCCTTGGTGTTGGGTCACGAGGTTGAACGGTCAGAGCTGATCCGCATGATTGTCTTCCCTGCCATCATGGGTGGTTTGGCCATCACCGGGCATGCTGTTGCTCGCGGGCTGATCAAACACAGCGACCGGATGGACCGAAAGGATCGCGAGTTGGTGCGGCTCCATGGTGCCACCAAAGAACATGCGCAACTCCTGGACACTGTCCTTGAAACCGTCAACGTTGGTGTCTGGGCCATGGACACAAACGGTGCTGACATTCTGACCAACCGTCGCCTTCGCGCCGACCGTTCATGGGCTCACGAGTCGACGGACGCCGTGAATCCGTTCACCGTTGGGACTGCTCACTCCAATGAGGAACGGAACAGTCCGGCCGATCTTGCTGTCCGAGGCGCCAGTTTCACCAACAGACTTGTGCGCGTAGGCGATGGCGAGAAGCAGCGCACCTTTTCCGCCGCCGCCCGCCCCCTGCTCGGCGAAGCGGGCCAGATGAAGGGTTCCATCATTGCTTTCACCGACGTCACAGCACTGGTGAAGGCGCAAACGGCCCGCGACAAGTTCGTTGCCACGATCTCCCATGAACTTCGAACTCCGCTCACGTCCATTCTCGGATACCTGGAAATACTCGACGACCAGCCAAATCCTGCCTTCATGGGCATCATCGAACGGAACGCTGAACGTCTGCTGACCCTCGTCAATGATCTGCTTCTTGTCGCTTCCGAAGACCTCGAACTGCGCCGCCGGCCCACCAACGTTTCGGAACTGCTCCAGGAGTCAGTCAAGAACGCCAGGCTTGCGGCAGCCGCAAGAGGTATCACCATTGCACTGCAAATCCACGGAGATGTAGCGGCAGATGTGGACCCTGGCCAATTCGCCAAAGCCATTGACCAATTGCTGTCGAACGCCATCAAGTTCTCGCCCGAAGGCACCCAGGTAGTCATCGGCCTCCGGGGAAATAACGGCGAAGTGGAACTCTCCGTCCGCGATCACGGGATCGGTATGACCGAACAAGAACAAGACGAAGCCTTCACCAAATTCTTCAGGGCCGATCAGGCAATGGAATCGGCAATACCCGGGGCGGGTCTGGGGTTACCCCTCAGCAAAGCCATCATCGAAGCCCACGGTGGAACCATCGGATTGAACAGCCGGCCAGGCTCCGGCACGACTGTCACCGTCACGGTTCCGCGTTAGCCCCAGAGTTGCGCCTGCTCCGCGGGCGCCGGGTGCAGAGGACGTCGGTTGCCGCCAAAGTAGAGGCATGCCTACTACTGAATGATGCTCACCCAGACTGATTGCTTGTTGGATAATCGAGTATGGGCGCTGAGTTGCTGACAATTCCTGAATGTCCCCATACCGCGGCCGCTCAGGAACTCTTCGAGCGGGCACTGGCGCTGGCCGGGATTTCCGGCATGGTGCACGTGGTGGTGGACTCCGACGAGGAAGCAGCCTCGCTCGGATTCCACGGCTCCCCCACGTTCCAGATCGACGGACTGGACCTCTTTCCGGTCCTGGGAGACCCCGCGCTGAGCTGCCGGATCTATCCGACGACGGACGGGCCCCGGAGCCTGCCGTCTCTGGAATCGCTCCGAACAGCGATTCAAGACAAGCTGAAGGGCATTTAGCTTAGGGACGGGTCAGGAACGATTCCACTTTCCCCGGATCCCGCTCGATCACCGGCTCCAAAACCTGGTCAATCCTGCTGAGCAGTTCAGCATCAAGTTTCACTCCCGACGCCGTGGCGTTGTCCACCAATTGCTCTGGCTTGGACGCCCCCACGATCGCTGCCGAGACGTTGCTGTTCTGCAAAACCCAAGCCACCGCCAGCGCGGCCATGGACAGTCCTGCTTCCTTGGCAATGGGCTGCAATTCCTGGACCTTCTCCAACACCTCGGGACGCATGAACTTGTGGTCGTCTTTCAGAGTTCCGTCATCGGTGGTGAAGCGCGAATCGGTTGGCGCCCCCTTGCCGGGAATGTACTTGCCTGTCAGGACGCCCTGGGCCAAAGGGGACCAGCAGATCTGTCCCAGTCCCAGCTCCTCGCTGGTGGGAACGACTTCCTCCTCGATAACCCGCCACAGCATTGAGTATTGGGGTTGGTTCGAAATCAGGCTGATTCCAAGGTCCTTGGCGAGTTTGGCGCCAGCCCGGATCTCGTCCGGAGTCCATTCCGAAACACCGATGTAAAGTGCCTTGCCGGCCCGGACAATGTCCGCAAAAGCCTGCATCGTCTCCTCAAGAGGCGTTTCATAGTCGTAGCGGTGGGCTTGGTAGAGGTCGACGTAATCCGTGCCGAGCCTGCGCAATGAGCCGTTGATCGACTCCATCATGTGTTTTCGCGAGAGCCCGCGATCATTCTTTCCTTCACCGGTGGGAAAGTAGACCTTGGTGAAAATCTCAAGGCCTTCACGCCGAACCCCCTTGAGAGCTTCGCCCAAGGCCGTTTCTGCACGGGTTCCCGCGTAAGCGTCGGCAGTGTCGAAAGTGGTGATTCCAAGATCCAGTGCTTGCCGTACGCAGGATGTTGCCGCCTCCTGGTCGATCTGTTCGCCGTGGGTGACCCAGTTGCCGTAGGCCAGTTCGCTGATGTACATGCCGGAGGCGCCGAGCTTGCGATATTCCATGGGTTAAGTCCCTTTCATACGTGTGGTTGTTAGCTACAAGGTGTGGTTCTTAGGTGCGTGGCGTGGCAGGTCGCCTGCCTCGCAAGGGAAATGGCGGCGCTGTAGTGCCGCGAATAACCAGCTGGGCGGACAGCACCAAATCCGGCTCCGCACCGGCGTCGGGCGTGATCAAAGCAAGCAACCGGCGCGCGGTTTCGGATCCCTGCAGGGCGACCGAGTGGTCCATGGTAGTCAGGTCGAGGATCTCGGAGAGTTCGTGGTTATCGAAGCCAACCACCGACATGTCGCCCGGAACATCAATTCCGCCCGCTTTCAGGGTGCGCAGCACGCCGAAAGCCATCTCGTCGGAGGCCACAAAGACCGCAGTAGGAGCTACTTCCGCACACAACAACCGGGACATGGCCCTTGATCCGCCAGCCGTTGAATTCTCCTCGTGGACCTCAAGGTCTTGACTGGGCTCCAACCCTGCTTCAGTCAGGGCCTCGCGGTAGCCCTTCAAACGGTTGGCCGGCGGGACCCCGCCCAGCGTGCTGTCTGCAGCCTCGCGGATTCCGATGAAGGCGATGCGTTCGTGCCCCAAATTGATGAGGTGCCGTGCTGCTGCCCGCCCGGCCGCGTGGTCGTCCACCCGAACACCAGGCCTGCCAGGCGTTCCCGACCCCAAAAACGCAACAGGTAAGTTCTGGGCTTCGAGCGCGGCTAGTTCCTCCGGAGTCGGTTGCAAGGCAAAGACCAATACTCCGTCGGCTCGACCGGTCAGGCTCGACCCAGCGAAGAAGCGCTCCCGCGCGGCAGTGTCCGCGAGTTCGTACAACAGGACGTCAAAGCCTGCTTGGCGAAGCACACGCCCCGCCGATGCCAGCACCTGCCCGAAGAACCATCTGGAGAGGTTGGGAGTGACAATCGCGATGGCTCCCGTCCGGCCAGTTGCCAAGCGGGAACCAGCCAGCGATGGAACATAGCCCAGCTCTTGCGCAATCCGTTGCACGCGCTTGCGAGTCTCCAACGAAACGCCCGGCATATCCCGCAAGGCACGCGAGACTGTTGACACCGAGACATTCGCGCGTTCCGCGACTGCATCCACTGTTGACGACATGGGAATGACAGTAACGACAACCAAGGATTGACGCAAGCGCTTGCGAAACGAACCAACTGAAGCGGTCTATCGAGATGGGCTTACTGACGGTGAGGAAGTATCACTGCCCTCCGAGGAACTCATGGTTGGTGTGGATGTCGACGTTGACGACGACGGCAAGCTGCTCTTGCTGCTCGGCGAACTGGTCATGCTGCTGGACGAACTGGTCATCATTGAACTGGGAGATTCGCTACCGCCCTTGGCTTTCTCAAGCACCTTGTTGATCAAGTCTTGGAGTTCCTTCTGGTCAGGATCGCCCAGGTTTGGCCCACTCTTCGTGGCGACCACCAGCAACCTCCCGTCGGCCGCGGAGACCTGCATGAGCTTCTTCTGGGTTTCACCGGAACGTGTACTGACGGTTCCGAATGTTTCCTTTGCCTTCGTCTTAGCGTCTAACTTCTCACTGGAGACTTCATACGTCTGACCCACGGCTTTCACGGTGAACTTGGCGCATTTGTCCATTTTGCCGCTGATGTCCTTGAGAACTTTCTCCTCGTCCGGACCCTCTTTACCAGATTGCGCGGACAAGGACCGGGGCTGATCACTGTCAGACAGGGCGACGGCAACATCTCCGTGTTCAACCTTGTCTACCAGCCCCGCCGTGGCGATGTCCTTGCAATCCTGAGGATCGACGCTTGCCGTATTCAAAAGGAGATCGGCGATCTTGCCGCCTTGGTCTACCTGCTCCTTGGAATAGAGCTTGAGCTCGTTGCCATCTCTATCCTTCATACCGGAGATCAGGTCCCGCAATTCGTCCTCGGTGTAGACCTTGTCCTGAGCCGGCATCGAGGTGGAGGCTGACGAGGTGGTGGCAGAAGAAGGACTTGCCGTGCTGCCCCCACCGCCGCTACACGCCGCCAAAGCCACTGCTGCAACTGCAAAAACTGCAAGCGCTGGAACTTTTCGCATCAGATAATGCCTTCCGGTGAACGTCGGGATTTTCTAAAGCTGCCCGCCAGGACCTGTGTCCTCAACTTCACCGCGCCAAGCACCTGTTTCCGTTCCACGGGATTCGATAAAGTCCTTGAATTTCCGTAGATCGGCTTTGACCTGCATCTCGTCGATCTTCAGTGCCGCACCAGCCTTCTCGGTTGCAGTTTCCGGTGCCCACTCGAAATGGACGTTGACTTTGGTGTGGTTATCATCCATCCGGGTGAACCGCACGACGCCGGCATGGGACTTCCCGTCGGTACTGCGCCAGGCGATCCGATCATCAGGCTGTTGGTCGACGATTTCGGTATCGAATTCGCGCTCCACTCCAGCGATTTTGGTGACCCAGTGGTTGGTGGTGTCACTCAGCTGGGTTACGGCCTCCACGCCGGACATGAACTCCGGAAAGGACTCAAACTGGGTCCACTGGTTATAGGCAGTGTGGACTGGGACAGCGACATCAATGGTTTCTTCAACGGTTTCCATTTTTCCTCCTATTGTTGAAGCGGCCCGCAAACAGCGGACAGCGGTAGACCCCCGAGGCGCGCTGGAGTACGCGTCGGTTCAATAGTTGTGATCTCCGGGAAGTGGAGCACCTGAGGATAGTCGAATGGACTTCGTCCGGGCGATGGACAGTCGCCGGGGAGGTAGGGATCAGAGATGATCGACATCGACTGTTTCCTCAAGAAAGGGAGGCTGCTGCCCACCTCTGGACCTGCTCCCGCTCTTAGGCTAGACCTCGATATGTTGTGGGGCAAGCATCCGAGGAGCCCCGGGACGTGGAGGCAAAAGTGCCTTCTTCGGCAGCAATTTTCAGTTGTTTCCGGAGACAGCACTACCAACGTTGTACCGTCTTGCTTCCAACGTTGTACCCTGTGATCAGGGCGATTCCGGCCCTTTGCGCAGGGAAGGGAGCGGCCATGTCTGTCACAATCCGGGACGTCGCCAGGGTCAGCGGTTTTTCCATCAAGACGGTATCGAACGTCATTAATGGCCATCCGCAGCTGCGCGCGGAAACGCGGGCACGGGTCCAGGAAGCCATTGACCAGCTGGGGTACAGGCCCAACCTCTCTGCGAGGAACCTGAGGTCCGGGCGTACTGGAGTCATCGGCCTCATCATTCCGGATCTCACCACGGCCTATTTTGCTGAACTTGCCGACGCCGTCATGCGTGCCGCTGCCGCCAAGGGAATCGCTGTCCTTATTGAACCGATCGGCAGCGGTCGTGAAAATGAGCTGGCCGCACTTCGTGGCCAACACCGGCACATGGTGGACGGCATTATCTATAGCTCGCTTACTTTGGGATCTGCTGACACGGAAATTCTGAAGGGAGTGGACACTCCGCTGGTTGTCCTCGGTGATACATCCTTCGAAGGTCGAGTGGATCGGGTCACGATGGCGAACACGGCCGGAGCAAAGTCCGCCACCGAGCACCTATTGGCAATCGGCCGACGCAAGGTTGTGGCGCTGGGTGCCCATGAGGGCGACATCGTCGCGTCCGCAGAACTTCGCCTGGACGGATACAAGGCCGCACTCGAAGAAGCCGGGCTGCCCTTCGATCCTAAGCTGGTTCGCTACGCGGATTCCTGGCACCGCAGAGGCGGTGCCGCCGCAATGACCCGGATGCTCGCTGACGGACTGGACTTTGACGCGGTGTTCGCCTTCAATGACACCTTGGCGCTGGGCGCCATGCGCGTCCTTCAAGAGGCCGGGCTGCACATCCCGGAAGACGTTGCGATTGTCGGCTTTGATGACCTGGATGAAACGCAATACTCCTTGCCAACTTTGTCCACCATCAATCCACGGCGGGACCAGATCGCCGAGGCAGCCGTTGAGATGCTCCTGCGTCGCATAGAGAGCGGCGACGAGCCGGAGGCGAACGAGATCGAAACGGGCTTCTCCCTCCAAATCCGCGAGTCTTCCGGCGGATCTCAGGACAGCGCATCCTTGGCAACATCTGCCGCTTGAAATAAAAATGCACTGAGGTCTTGACCCCTCTCGAAGCACGGCGCATGCTTGATACAACGTTTACGTACAACGTTTACCTAAATCGTTGACAGCAGGTTTTGGGGACATGGCTGTCCCATTCACGAAAGGGCTGACATGAAAAGGTCGCTCACATTGCTCACCGTCGTCGCAGCAGCGTCGTTAGCGCTAACGTCCTGTTCGGGCGGGGGCGCAAGCGGGGAAAGCAAAGACGGCGCCAAAGCGGAACTCACGTTCTGGCACGGTTACACCGAGGCTGACGGGAAGGTCCTGAACAAGATCGTGGACGACTTCAACGCCTCACAGAATGAAGTCAGCATCAAGGTCCAGACCAATCCCTGGTCGGTCATTGATGACACACTCTTGCCGGCACTCTCCTCCGGGAAGGGCCCGGACATCGTGGCGATGCCGGCCGAACGGCTCCCCGTCTACGCTGACAAAGGGGCCTTCGTTCAACTGGACGACTTCTACAAGAATCCCTCCAGCAACCTCGACAAGCTGATTCCCGCCGCCGCGGACATGGAAACCGTCAACGGCCACAAATACGGCGTTCCATCCGGCTTCGTTCCCTTGGCGATGTTCTACAACAAGTCCCTGTTCGCCAAGGCTGGAATCACTACCCCGCCCACCACCTGGGACGAATGGATCGCCGCCGCCAAGAAGCTGACCGTGGATGAAAACAACGACGGAACTCCAGAACAGTACGGGCTGGGCTTGCCTGACCACGCAACTGTAGCCAACGGCGTCTGGCCTTCCCTCTTCTACGGCAACGGCGGAAACGTCGTCAAGGATGGCAAAGCTGTAGTGGACTCGCCGGAGAATGCCCAGACGCTCAAGACATGGGTGGACGCCATCCGGAACGACAAGATCTCACCAGCCGGCCTGGACGGTATCGCCGGTGACAAGCTCTTCAGCAGCGGCAAGGCAGCGATGTACCTTGGCGGGCCGTGGATGTCTTCCATCGCCACTGAAAACAAGATCGACTACGGCATTGCCGCCGTCCCTGCCGGTCCCAAGGAGCAGGCAGCGTCCGCCATCGGTATTTCGATGGGCATCACAACGCAGAAGGACGAGGCGAAAGCCGCGGCAGCACAGAAGTTCTTCACGTACTTCCTGCAAAAGGAACAAGCCACGGCCTGGTCCCTGGGTTCGGGTTGGCCGCCGCTGCGCTCGGACATCCCCGCATCTGATGTCGCTGCCAACCCCGTAGTAGAAGCCTTGACCAAGCAGTCTGAGTTCGGCCGCCCGCTCCTGCCCGGCGTCGTGAACAGCACGGACGTTCTGACCGCCGTCGACAAGCTCACACAGCGCGCTGTGGCTGGCGAGAACATTCAGGATCTGCTCAAGGAAACCCAGGCGTCAGTCCAGAAGATCGTCGACGCCAAATAGTTGAACGGAACAGGTGCGGCGCCTAATGGGCGCCGCACCCTCCGGAAAGAAGCTCCCAAATGAGCACCACCATGCACAAGAAAACGACGGCGGCACCCCGGTACCGTGCGCCAGCCCCCTTGGGCGGGCGACGCAACCCGGCTATCGGGCAGCGCCGCAAGAACTTCCAGGCCCTGGCCTTCCTGATCCCAGCACTCTTGGTCCTTGGCGCGTTCACCGCGTGGCCCATGGTCTCGGCCCTGCGGCTGTCCTTTACGGACGCCAGCGGCTTCGGCAAGGAAAAGTGGGTGGGCTTCGAGAACTACGCCCGCATCTTCACCGATCCGGTCATCCTCAATGCAGTACTCAACACTGCCCTGTACGCACTGTTGTTTACGCCAATGGCGGTGGCTCTTGCGCTCGTCCTGGCGCTGCTGCTGAACGATCCCCGGCTGCCATTTCGCGGATTCTTCCGAACAGCCTTGTTCCTGCCGTTCATTATCAGCCTCGCTGTTGCCGCGATCGCTTGGTCCTACCTGATCGACCCCCAGGTTGGTTTGTTGAACTACTGGCTGGGGAACGCCGGGATCCGCATCGGAAACGTCCTGCAGGATCCCGTCCTGGCCATGCCCGCGGTTGCCTTCGTTGCCGTGTGGAAAAGCTTCGGCTTCTACATGGTCATCTTTCTCGCCGGGCTGCAGGAAATCCCAGGATCTCTCTACGAGGCCGCCAAGGTTGATGGCGCCGGGCCCTTCATGCGGTTCCGCCATGTCACCATGCCGATGTTGTCCAACACCACGGCTTTCGTCCTCATCTTCGCCCTGATCGCCGCCCTCCAGGCTTTCGACCAGATCTATGTAATGACTGGCGGAGGACCTTACGGCCACACCGAAACCGTGGTCATGCAGATCTACAAGTCCGGGTTCCAGAAACTCGACGTCGGTTTCGCCTCCGCACTCTCCTATGTCCTGCTGGCCGCCACGCTGCTGCTCAGCGTTGTCCAGTTTGTTTTCTTCGGAAAACGAGAACGGGAAGGTGACTGATGTCCACCACGTTAGAACGGCAGCCCACCCCTGCCCGGGCAGGTTCCACATCCCGCAACGCCACGAGATCAAGGCTGAACCGCGCTTTAGTGGTGGTTCTCCTGGGCCTTGCGACGGCCGTGATTCTCTTGCCCATCGCCATCATTATCTTCACGGCCTTCAAACCGGTGGCCGAGGTTAACGCTTTTCCGCCGACCCTCACCCCGGGCACGTGGACCTTGGACAATTTCACCAGGATCTTCCAGGACCTCCCCTTCATCCGGCTGATCGCCAACAGCTTCGTCTTTGCTGGTGGAGTAACACTCTTTGCCCTCCTGTTCGACTCGTTGGCTGCCTATGCACTGGCCAGAATCGATTTCACCGGCAAGAAGTTCCTGCTGATTGCGATCATTGCCAGCCTCATGATTCCCTTCCAAGCCACCCTTGTTCCGGTCTACCAACTGGCAAGCGACCTGGGCTGGGTCAACACCTTCTCTGCGCTGATCATCCCCCGCGCCGCAGACGCTTTCGGAATCTTCTTCCTGCGGCAGTTCTTCCTGTCCCTCCCCAGGGACCTGGACAACGCAGCCCGGATCGACGGCGCCTCAGAGTGGCGCGTTTATTGGAACGTTGTCCTTCCGAATGCCATGCCCGCGATCCTGACGCTGGGAGTGTTCGTCTTCGTGAACAACTGGAACGACCTGCTCTGGCCACTGATCTTCACCACCGACAAGGACATGGGCACTCTGACCTCAGGGCTGACCCTCTTGACGGGACCGGGCGGAATCGTCCCCTACGGCGTGATGATGGCAGGCGCTCTCGTAGCCATCCTGCCCCTCGCCGCCATCTTTATGTTTGTCCAACGCCGCTTCATTGAGAGCGTCGCCACCACAGGATTGAAGTGAGGAAAAATTTGAACTGGCATGAAGACGGGCGCCTGCATTTCGGCCTCGGGATTGAAGACACCTTCATTCCCCAGGAACGCGCCGGAGAGCGGTCCCTGGACGAATACGAACTCACCCAGCACTATCGCTTCTGGCACCAGGATCTGGGGCTTGCCAAGGAGGCGGGCGCAGAGTTCCTGCGGTGGGGCATCCCCTGGTACAAGATCAATCCCGAGCGTGATGTCTGGAAATGGGACTGGCTGGACCAAGTGATGGAACGGTTCCAGGAACTTGGGCTGAAGCCCTTGGTGGACTTGATGCACTACGGAACCCCCACGTGGCTGGACAACCAGTTCCTGAACTCCAGCTATCCGGAACGCGTGGCTGATTACTCCGCCCGGGTCGCGGCACGCTACGCCGATACGGTGGTGGACTACACACCGGTTAACGAGCCCATGATCCACACCCTGTTTGCCGGAAAGTTCGGGCACTGGCCACCCTACCTGGCGGGCGACGACGGCCTCGTCGCCTTGGTTCGCAACCTCTCCAAGGGATTTGTCCTCGCCCAGCAAAACATGGCCGAGGTGCTTGGCGAGCGGGCCATCTTCACTCACGTCGATGCTGGTTTCCGGTTCGTCAGTGACTCGAACAACGGCGAACACGATGATGAACTCCGTCACCTCAAGGAGCGCTCCTATCTGGTGGAGGACCTGGTGACGGGCAAAGTGGATGCCAATCACGAGCTCACGCCCTGGCTCTCCCGGCACGGAATGACCGACCATGATCTGGCATGGCACCAAGAGAACATCGTGCTCCCGGATGTGATGGGCGTTAACTACTACCCCCTGCACTCCACCGAGCTCCTGGAATCCGCCCGTCCCGTCCGTGGTGACATCAACGATCCCCGCGCCGTCCGCAATGACTGGACCGAGGGATTGGCCGACGTTCTGACCACCTACGGCAAGCGTTATGGTGCTCCGGTTGCGCTCACCGAAACCTGCCTCACAGGCTCCTATGAGAGGCGGATCGAGTGGCTTGATGCCTCCGTACGATGCGTCCAGGAACTCCGGGCGGCAGGGCAGGACATCGTGGGATACACCTGGTGGCCAGTTACGGATATGTACGAGTGGACCTACCGCTACGGCACCGAACCGCTTGAACATTACCGGCTTACCATGGGCCTTTGGGACCTTGTCCCGGACGAAATCGGCACCCTTCACCGGGTGAAGAATCCCGTCGCTGATAGGTTCCAGCATTACGCCGACGCAGCTGTGACCCAGCCGGCCGCTGGTATCACCAAAGAACCCGCATTCGCCTCCGAAAAAGGAAGAAGCCCGTGGCCACAGCACGCCTGACCCTCGACCCACGACGCACCATCGGCACAGTGAACCGCAGGATGTTCGGTTCATTCGTTGAACACCTCGGCCGCTGCGTCTATGACGGTATTTACGAACCCGGCCACCCCCTCGCTGACTCCGCCGGATTCCGGAACGACGTCAAGGAACTCGTCAAAGAACTGGGAGTATCCGCAATCCGGTATCCCGGCGGGAACTTCGTCTCCGGATTCAAATGGGAAGACAGCGTTGGCCCGGTGGAACAGCGGCCCAAACGGCTTGACCTCGCATGGCACTCCACCGAAACCAACCAGGTGGGACTCCATGAATTCGCAGGATGGCTCGAGGAAATCGGCAGCGAGCTCATGCTCGCCGTCAATCTCGGAACACGCGGCACGGAAGAGGCCTTGGATCTGCTGGAATACTGCAACCTCCCGTTCGGAACCGCCCTGGCCGAGAAACGGGCAGCCAATGGCCACGACAAAGCGTTCAACATCAAAATGTGGTGTTTGGGCAACGAAATGGACGGTCCATGGCAGATTGGGCATCGCAGCGCTCACGACTACGGCAAGATTGCCTCCCAGACGGCAAAGGCCATGCGCCAACTGGATCCTTCCATCGAACTTGTCGCCTGCGGTTCCTCAAGTGCGGACATGCCCACTTTCGGCGAATGGGAACGAGTGGTGCTGGGGCATACCTACGACGACGTCGATTTCATCTCCTGCCACGCCTACTACGAGATCAAGGACGGCGACCTGGGAAGCTTCCTGGCCTCGGCGGCAAACATGGACCGGTTCATCGACTCCGTCACGGCCACCGCAGACCACATCAAGGCTGTGAAGGGAAGCAACAAAACCCTGAACATCTCCTTCGATGAATGGAACGTCTGGTACAACGAACGTTTCGAGACAGTCGATAAGATCACGGGCATAGACAACTGGCCCATCGCGCCCCGGCTTCTCGAGGACAGCTATACGGTTGCGGACGCCGTTGTGGTGGGAAACCTCCTCATTTCACTGCTCAACCATGCGGACAGGGTCACCTCCGCTTCCCTTGCCCAACTGGTCAACGTCATTGCCCCCATCATGACCGAACCCGGTGGACTTGCCTGGAGGCAGACCACCTTCTTCCCCTTCGCCCTGACGTCCCACAACGCAAACGGCACTGCTCTGGACACCGGACTCGAAAGCGAAAAATACGACACCGCCGCCCACGGCACCGTCAGGATCGTCGACGCCGCCGCCACCCACAATCCCGACGACGGATCGGCGTCGGTCTTCCTCGTCAACCGCAGCTCAGACCAGGTATCTACCGTCACTATCGACACCAGCCATCTCCGGGACGTGCAAATACTTAGCGCCCTGACGCTGACCGATACCGACGTCTTCGCCGCCAACACCCTGGCCGATCCACACCGCGTTCAGCTCCGTGACCTCGAGGGAACGGAGCAGCACCCCGGCACCATCACCCTTACGCTGCCACCTGTCTCCTGGACAGCGCTGTTCCTGGCCAGCACCCCCGAAAAGGCCTGATACACAGCCAACAAGAAATGGGAGAACAAATGCACGAACAATCTGTGCCTTCAGCCATGCCCAAATTCAGGGGCAGCCCTCCACGCACGAGACCGATCCTCACCGCCGTCGTGCTTGTCATGCTGGCAGTACTGGCGGGCCAGTTCACTGCGATATCGCCCGCCGCGGCAGTGACCACCGGGAACGGTTCGCTGGTGTACTCACCGCCGGCGGGATCCTCGTTCAATCCGGAAGGCGGGCGCGCTGCAGGCACCACCTACGCCAAAGTCATCACCCTCAAGAACAACGGGACGTCGAACGGCACACTGCTGGCCACCTTCGACAAATTGGTGCTGACAAACGGCGTCCAGAGCTATCCGATCCACCGCAGCACCGATAACGGCGCAACGTGGACCAAGGTCTCCGAAGTGAATCCCAGCATTGACTTCCCCGCCCTGACGCGGACGGCCCAGCCTTTCCTCTTCGAACTCCCCCAGCAGGTTGGCAACCTGCCCGCTGGTACGGTTCTGCTCACGGGCATGGTTATGCCCGAAGACCGCTCCAGCAGCAGACTCGTTGTGTACAAGAGCCTCGACAAGGGCGTTACCTGGTCATACCAGAGCACCATCGACTCCGGTGGGCCGGCAGTCTACGATCCCAGCCCCACCTCCACCACGAGCACTGTTTGGGAACCCTCCCTGGCAATCGACGGCAACGGCGGACTCGTGGCCTATTTCTCCGACGAGCGGCAAAAGGCAAACGGCGTGCTCCAAGCCGTGTCTTACCGACGCTCAACTGATGGCGGCCTCACCTGGGGTGCACTCGGCAATGTTTCTGCGCCGACAAACAACAGTGACCGCCCGGGCATGATCACAGTGACCAAGATGCAGGATGGCCGCTATCTGGCCACTTTCGAAGTGGTCAACCGTCCCAGCCAGTCGCAGAACACAGCACCGGTCTACTTCAAGATCTCGCCCGATGGCCTGAACTGGTCGCCCGAAGCGAGCATCGGCACGAAAGTAGCTCTCAAAGACGGCCGAGGCATTGGATCCTCCCCCTTCGTCAGGTGGGTTCCCACGGGCGGACCTAAAGGCATGGTCGTCATCGCCTCGAAATGGTCACTTGACGCGGCCGGCAACATCGACGGCGGCCAGAACTTCTACGTCAACTACAACCTTGGCGACGGTCCCTGGGAAAGGCTCCCCTACGCCGTCACATATGACGCCTCCGACACTCAAGGCGGATCCTTTACCGGCTTCGCACAAGGCTTCGACACCAGCGTTGACGGCAGGACTCTCTACCAGGCCACCAACGTTGAAAATGCTGCTACTACCTACAACGACGTTCGAGTCGGCTCAATCCCCTTGGACGCCCAACAGTACGAAGCCGAACGCGCAGTCCGGCAGGATGCAGCCCTGGTGAACGATCCGGATGCCTCCAATGGCTCAAAAGTAGGCAACATCAACAATGCCGGCAGCTCGGTCACCTTCACCGTGAGGGTGCCAACTGCAGGAACCTACACACTGAATATGCGGTACGCCAACGGAACCGGAGCTAACAGCTCGCATTCCGTCAAAGTCAACGGGGGCACATCGACTACGTTGAATTACCCGGCGACCGTCGACTGGGGACGCTACGGTTGGGTGCAGATGACGGCTACCCTGGCGGCCGGAGCCAACACGGTGTCCTTTACCAAGGGAACCTCCTTCGCCGAACTTGATGTCCTCCAGGTCTTCAACCCTTCCAGCAGCCTGGATCCGCAATTCCGGGTTACCAACCGCAACAGCGGCAAATCTCTGGAAATACTCAGCGCCCTAACCACCGATGGCGCGGGAGCCGGACAATGGGGAGATACTGGCAATGCCACACAGCTGTGGAGCATCAAACAAGCCAGCGGTGGAATCCAGCTCACCAACGTCAACAGTGGCAAGCTCCTCGAAATTGGTTCGGCAGCTACTGCCGATGGAGTCCAGGCGAGCCAGTGGGGACCCACGGGTAGCCCTACACAAGTCTGGTCACCGAGCGTCAGCGGCGGCTGGTGGAAACTCGCCAATGCCAACAGCGGGAAATTGCTGGAAATAGCTGGTGCTTCCACAGCTGATGGCGCCCATGCCCAGCAATACACGGCCAACGGCTTTACCTGCCAGGAATGGAAGCTGAACCGAGAAGGAATTCAGTAACTCAATGAAGGACCCTCTGCCAGCAAAACCGGCAGAGGGTCCTTCATTGCGTGCCGCCGACGCTACCTCAGGGTTGGATGTGACGCTTCAATGCATCCAAAGTCGTCTCTGGCGAGGTGTTGAAGCAGAACGTGATCCCCGGCGATTCGGCGTTGCATGCGTTGAGAACCCGTTCGAAGAGTTCCGTGTACTCCGGGACCATCCTGATGCCACCACCAATCATCACCAGGCCGAATTGATCACGGGCGAACGCTTCACGAACGTCTGATTCGGCCTCGTCAGGCGAGGTGCCGATCAGGCAGGACACTGCATCAAAACCGGCAGCGATGGTCGCCCCGAAGCCAGCCTCGATCCGCTCGGTCATGGTTGCCTCATCGAGTCCCGGCGGCAGTTTGCTGTAGTCAAGCGCCCGGGCATGGATACCGATCATCAGAATTCGAGTCATGGTGCTTACTGTGCCACGCAGTGAAAAATTTGTCTGCTGACTATGACAGGTTTGGATGGCCCCGGTGGGACGGTTATATCTGGCCCCACTTTATGACTCGCCGGGCACCTTGTGACGGTTATTTGTGGCCCCACCTTCAACGTTGGATTCATCAGTGGATGGATGCGGCGAAAGGTTGGTCTGGATGGAGTCGAGAGTGGAGTTGTTCGCGCGGATCCGAAGGGACGCCCGAGTTGAGGGCTTGTCGGTTCGTGCGTTGGCGGTCCTGTACGGGGTTCACAGGCGAACGGTGAGGCAGGCACTGGATTCAGCTGCGCCTCCGGAGCGCAAACCAAGGCAAAGGGTGGCTTGGCGGCTGGAGCCGTTCAAGGGTGCGATCTACGCGATGCTGATCGAGGATACAACCGCGCCGCGGAAGCAGCGTCATACCGCAGGATCCTGGCCCGGCTCATCGAAGAGCACGGTGCGCAGGAGCTCTCGTATTCCACGGTGCGTGATTACGTCAGGGTCCGCCGGGCCCAGATTGACCTAGAGGCAGGACGCCACGTTGAGGTGTTCGTTCCGCAGGAACACGCGCCGGGCGCCGAAGCCGAGGTGGACTTCCGCGAGATCTACGTCGTGCTGAACGGGCTGCCGTGGTGTTCGGGCAAGGCCGGCAGCGCCATGAGAAAGACCGCTGGGTGTTATTCCGTTCGCACTACGGCTTCGATCCCTTTTGATCCGGGACTGGTGCTGAACCCCAGGGTTGATAGGTCCTCGATGGTCACGGTCCGAATGGTGAAGTACTCCGTCCCAGCCCGGCTCATCGGCCGAAGGGTGGTCTCACTGCGGGCCTCCGAGCTCGCGGTCTTCGACGGCCGCACCATGGCCGCCAGACACCAGCGGGTCCCCGCCCGGTCCGGTCCTGGCCCAGGGCATCGCGCGTAAGAGTTCGGAACAGGTGAACATCCCCGATGCAGGAACCCAAGGTCCCCGCGGAGGTGAATCCGACCTCATGCCACGGGCGCCGGCAGGCACTGGGGTAACTCCCCTCGAAACTTTCCCCAAAAATGTCCGATACGGCATCCGCGTGGGGTAATTTGATCGCTATGTTGACCGGATTCAAGAATTTCATCATGAAGGGCAACGTCGTAGACCTTGCCGTCGCCGTCGTGATTGGTGCCGCCTTCGGTGCCGTAGTCACGGCCCTAGTCCAAAGCGTTCTCATGCCGTTCATCGCGGCCTTGGTCGGATCTCCGAACTTCGATAGCTTCGCCGTCGTGACCCTCAACGGAAACGACATCAAATTCGGTGTCCTGCTCACGGCAATTGTTAACTTCGTGCTCGTGGCGGCAGCCATTTACTTCGTCATCGTCGTGCCCATGAACCACATGGTCGAGCGCCGCAACCGGCGCCTCGGCATCAACCCGGACGTCAAGGAAGAAGCTGCCGAAGACCCCCAGATTGCCCTGCTCACGGAAATCAGGGATTCCCTACAGCAAGGCCGCATGCCCTAATCAAGTCGGCGGACCCAAAGCCCACCAAAAATCAGCTGTCAGGCTGAACCGCGGCCCAATTGCTTCGGCACGCTTACGTTTCCACAGACCGACGCTGCGATAGCGTGTCTCTCAGCGGCGCAGGGATAAATCCCGGCGTTCGTGCAGCCGCAGGCTGGCTGTGCTTGTTTTCCGTCATCGATGAAAGGACATGAAAGTGGCTGTTTCGATTGAATTGGGCAAGGCATTGGACAAGGCCTACGAGAACTCGACTCTGGACGAAGTCCTGTCGGCCCCGCCCTCGGCTCTTGCCGGCCTGACCGAAAAGCACGACGAACTGCTTGCCGGTATGGGAATCAAAACCATCCGCGATCTGGGAAGCAACAAATACTTCGCTACGGCCGGTGTTCTGGTCGCACTCTCCGGCAAGGTCGGGTAGTCGGTCTGGACTGTTAGCGCGTCTCACTGAAAAGGTCCGGCCCGGCGCACGCCAAGTCGGACCTTTTCCATTCCAGAATGGATTTCTCCCCACTCAAGAGATCTGACATGCTACCAACGACGGCGCCCCGACTCCATACCCCCGGGCGGCATCTGCCGTTCCCTAGCGGGATACAGGAACCCTTTACCCAACCGGTGCGAAAAGCCCCGAGGTGCCGTGTTGCCGCAGGATCAACAGCCGCGCCCATCCTCATCTGAACCCATAGAACGCCGGCCTCCGACGACCCAGACGCCCCCCGCGCACGAGACCTACGCACCGTACCGCGAGCCCAAGACCCACAACAAGGCTCCGTGAACCTGGGGCCACTTTCAACCGCCCCTTTGGGGCCAAAAATACTTGACACAATCAGTCTGCCTAGTGCATAAAGCCGCGCCCTACGTTCCGCAGAATGTCCGGTAGGGGCCGAAGCTCTCTGGCGCAGGCCCGACAAACTTTTCCAAGCCCGAGCGCTCACTGAATGGCGAAGTTACCGCCGCGAGCAACTGTTCGGTGGGGACCATGTTCCCCTCTGTTGCCGCGGAAAGCGCCTCTTCCACCAAGTGGTTTCGGGGAATGTAGACCGGGTTGACCCGGTCCATGGCATCAGCATCCGGCGTCACAGCCCGCCAGCGTTCCAGCCAGGCATCGAACGCTGCCAAGTCGAGGATCTGGCCGCGCGGGGGTTCAACCTCCCCGCGGGCTGCCTTACCGAGGCTGCGGAAAAACGAGGTGTAGTCCGCACGTGACTCCTGAACCAGCTCAAGCAGATCATCCACCAAAGGTGAGGCAACGCCGTCGTCAATTCCCTCAGGTAGCCCAAGCTTGGCCTTCATGCCGTTGAACCAGGCAGCGCTGTACTGCTGACGGAACCCGTTGAGTGCCTCAACAGCAAGGGCCACCGCCTGCTCCTCATCCTCCTGGATAAGAGAGGCGAGTGACTCGGCGAACCGCGCAAGATCCCACTCCGCAACCAGCGGCTGGTTGCGATAGGCATAGCGTCCGGTTTCGTCGATGGAGCTGTAGACCGCTCCCGGATCGAAGCCGTCCATGAAGGCGCACGGACCGTAATCGATGGTTTCGCCAGACACGGTCATGTTGTCGGTGTTCATGACACCATGCACGAATCCGACGAGCATCCAGTGGGCCACCAGTTTTGCTTGGACCGCAATGACGCCCTTTAGGAGACCGAGGTAGCGGTTGACTTCCCCAGCAGCGGACGGGTGGTGGCGTTCGATCGCGTGATCAGCAAGGCGGCGCAACAGATCCATGTCGTTGGTGGCTCTGGCGTATTGGAAACTGCCTACCCGCAGGTGACTGCTGGCAACCCGGGTCAGAACGGCGCCCGGCAGGAGAGTCTCGCGCTGAACCGGACGGCCCGTCGCGACGACTGCCAGAGACCTCGTGGTGGGAATGTTCAGAGCATGCATAGCCTCGCTCACGATGTATTCGCGAAGCATGGGCCCAACCACCGCCTGGCCGTCGCCGTTCCGGGCAAAGGGAGTCCGCCCCGAGCCCTTGAGGTGGACGTCGCGGAGCTTCCCGTCAGCGCCGGCGATCTCACCCAACAGGAGGGCGCGCCCATCCCCCAAACGCGGTGAGTACCAGCCAAACTGGTGACCGGAGTATGCCATCGCCACCGGGGTTGCGTCTTCCGGGAGGGAATTACCGATCAGCAGCCGCACGCCCTCCGGGCTGCGAAGAAAACCAGGATCAAAACCAAGCTCGACGGCGAGCGCCTCGTTGAGCACCAGAAGCTGGGGATCAGGGGCTTCCTCCGCCCGCCAAGGAATAGCCATCTCAGGAAAGTCCCGGGCGAAATGGCCCTCAAAGGCGATGGTGGAATGCGCAATCTCGCTCATCATTCAAGGATAGCGATGGTGGAAGGGCCGCCGCAGGGGATGCCTAGATCATTCCACCGCGCGCGCCGACGATGAGTTCCAAGGATCGGAGCACAGCGAACGGGACAACGCCGCTGGTGCGCGGGTTTTGCGGCGATACTTTGTTGCAGATTTCAAAACGGTAATTCCCGCTGTTTCCGGAAGCCTCGATCAAATGCGTCGTAAGCTCGGCCGCCGGGTCGGCTCGTACAGACACAGCCACAGTGTCCCAGTCCTCTACTGCAAGGGCGACGGCGGCTGCCACGTTGAGCGACTTCGGGAACAATTGTGTGGCTCGGGCGGCGGACCCTGCAAAGATCTCGATGGGGCCGGCAGTATTCCGAATGCGATCAGCCTCAACCTCGTCCATCCAGGGCTGAATCAGGGAACCCGGGAGCTTGGTTGTGGTTATCCTGACGGCGTCATAGCCCGTTGCGCGGGCGCCCGAAGCCAACAGGTCCAGGCCACCAATGGAGCCCGGGGTCAAGAAAAGCCTGCCCGGGCCCGCGGCGGACAAGCGTTGTGAGAGGTGTGGGTCCGCAAGCGCCCCGAGCGATGTAGCGAGCAGGTCTACACCCGCAGAAAGCACTGCCTCGCCATGCTCAATCAAGACCTCCTGCCCAGCACATTCAACCAGCAGGTCACAGCACTCCAACGCTTGGTCCATCTCAAGCTGGGGTGCTGGCGCGTTGTCTATGGCGCTGCGGCAAATGATTCCCTCAAGGATGGCCCCCTTGACTTTTCCAGCGGCAATGTCAGCAGCAACACGAGCCCCAATGGCTCCATGTCCGATGATTCCGATCCTGCGGGCTCCTGGCTTCATTCGATTCCTTGCTTAATGGAGTGGATGGACGAACCCGCGCCGTGATCGTCTAGACGTTCAGGGTAAGTTCGTCCGCGGAGGAAGCCTTCGGGTCATAGGCGACGATGGAGGCTTCAGTTTTTTTCAGTAGCAGCGCCAGTTGTTCGATCTCCTTGGCGGTCAGGCCGGCGAGCATATTGCGCTGAGTTTCCAGATGTTTTGAAATGACCTCGTCAATGAGCTTCTTGCCGTGGTCCGTCATCTGGGCGTACACAACACGACGATCCTCCTTCGACCGAACCCGCTCAATGAGGTTTTGTTCCTCCATGCGGTCCAGCCGGAAGGTGATGCCGCCCGTGGTCAGCATGGACGAACTCGCCAATTCACCAGCCGTCTTCCGGTGCGGAGGGCCGGATCGACGCAAGTTCGCCAAAACATCAAAGGATGCCAACGTGAGCCCGTACTTCTCATAGTTCGCATCCTGCACAGCACGCTGCCGTGCCACCAGGCTCTGCAAGCGGCCAAAGACGCCGATGGTCTTGGGATCAAGGTCCGGGCGTTCGCGATGCCAGTCTTCAATAATGGCGTCCACGGCGTCCGTTTCTGTGTTCCGCGATTCGGTGGTCATTCGCACTCTCTCCTTCATTCGGTCTAAGCATCTTAACACTGAGCTTCCCAACGAAGGCAGCAATCGTGAGCACTTTCCACCAGCATCTTGCAGCGTCTCCCATTATATCTTAGTCTTGAGATAGTTAGAGTCGAGGGAGATCGAATCCATGATGACTCTTGCGAAATTTGGCAATTACCAATCCGAGAGAGGTCCATCATGCGCGACGTTATCGAAAGCAAGTTACCGGAACTTGAGGAGCTGATTGATTCGGCCATCGCCTCCCGTGAGAGCCGGGTTGTTGACTTCAATACCCTGAAATTCCAGACCAAAATGGGTGAAAAATTCCGACGCGGACAGGTCCGCTACATCGGTTCCGGAGCTACCGGAGACCACTCGGACGATGGCAACATCCTCCAGGCGGAACACTTCACCTTCTCCAACATGGTGCTGCCCGCCGGATGCGTAGGTCCTGAGCACACGCACCCGGACGTCGAAGAGGTGTTCTTTGTCCTCGAAGGAGAGGTGGAGTTCAGTGTGCACGACGTCGAAGACGGCAACAAGAAAGCGAGCCGCGTGCTGGGCTACCGCGATCTGATCCGGGTCCCGGCCGGCGTTCCCCGGAGCTTGCGCACTGTCAGCGAAGAAGACGCAATTATCTGCGTGATCATCGGCGCCAAGAAACCGGAGATCCCGTTCTATCCGCCGACGTCGGAGATGTATGGCGTGACCCGCTAGATCTTCAACAACCCGGGTACCGGCCGCTGTGGCCGGTACCCGGGTTTTTATTGTGCCGAATTGTTTGGGACACAACGGAAAAAGCCTGCAGCTCGAAGAGTTTCGAGCTGCAGGCTCTTCAACAGGCTAAGCGATTCCTTCTGAGAGAATTGCGGCCTGCTTCTGCGCATCGGCATCATGCACCCGGCGGATTCTGGCTACTCCAAGATCGTGCTGATACAAGTGCTCGTCCTTATCTGCATCGGCAGCCAGGGCCTCCAACAGTTCGCGGTCCTGTTCCAGGACCACCCAGTGTTTTTCCTCAAGAGTTGTCTTGTACATGAATCGCCAGACGTCCCGCTCCCAGTCGGAAACGGTCCGGGTACGCCAGTGGAAAACGGCGGAGGTATGGGCATCGATGGGAGTGGACATTCCTACGATGCCGAAGGAACCGCCGGGACCTGCTGAATCGGCGTACGGGATCTCCAGATCCACGTAGTCCATGGATTCACGGCAGTACTCCACCCAGTCAAAGTTCTTGCCGCGCTGATCCGTTTTCTCAAAGAAGAATCCGCGGTCGGTCTCACGGATGCGGAAGCGGGCACTCGTATCACCGCCAAACATCGAATGCGAGTCACGGTGGAGGAACGCACCGTGCATCGGATCCAGCACGTTGTCCATGTAGAAGCGCCACGGACTGTTCCATTCCGCGTAGTTGGAAAACCAGGAAACCTCGGGATTGTCCAGGCGGTCGGGCAGTTTGAACTCCGTCACCTCCGAGTCCTCCGTCAAAGGCATGAAGGCAAAGATCATGTCAGCGCCTTCCTGAACAGCCAGCGACGCCGTCACGGTCTTGCCCTCAAGCGCGCAGCCCGGCATGCCTGGAACCGAAATCACGGTGCCGTCACCGTTGACCTGAACGCCGTGGTACTTGCACGCCACCCGGTCCCCGAGGTGTTGGCCCACGGACAAAGGGGCGCTGCGGTGCGGGCAGCGATCCTCCAACATCCGGATTTGCCCCCTGGCATCACGGAACAGGAGCCAATCCACGCCCAGCCGCCGGACTTTGACCATGTCTCCGGGACCCACGAATCGCGACGGGTAGATGGGATACCATCGGTCCCTCAGTCCCGTCGCGGCCAGTTCCGCGGCGTCGAGTTGGCGGCGCGTGCCGACGACAGTTTTGACCTTGGCCCTGCCGGCCCTGGCTCCGGCTGGAGCGCTTGCAGTTGCAGTTGTCATGTCCTACTCTCCCAGTCGTCGCATTTCGGAACGGAATCGGGTTTCATCCCAGGGTTCACCGTCCGGGGCGTTCAGGCCCAAATTGTTCAGGCCCGAGACGATTGCCGGCAGTTCGTGGCTACCACTGGCAAAAATCTCGGACAGGGCTCCGGCGAGCTTGAGCTCATAAGGATTAGGCGGACCCACCCGGGACTGGTTGGCGTCAAGATATTGTTCAGGCACTGTGTTCCTCCTGTGTTTCGGTGACAGTGTGCAGACCTTCAGCGATATTCATGAATGACCTGCTCCACTCGTTAAATGAGTGAGATCGGCTCTGATGTGCTGGAACGGCAGTGTTGTCGATGATGACAAAAACCCCGTTACTGATGCCGCCGGCGATGCTTTGCGGTATGGAGATATCGGAATGGGTGTCAGGCGCAGCGGCGATGACCAACGACGGCGCCCGCACCCGCCGGAGCGTGGCCACAAATCCCTCAAGAGACATGTCCACCAGCGGGTCACCGAGGATGAGGCTCTTGACCTGCTGCGGGTGCAGCGCAGCAAGCATGATGGCCCCGTATGCAGCTGTTCCGCTGGCCAGAATGTGGGCAGGACCCGACGCTGACTCGTGAAGCGCGGACGAGGCTGCTTGAACCCATTCGTCCGTCTGTCCGGGCGGACCGGTGACGTCCAAAGTAAGGCCGATTCGGGGTTCCCAGGCACGGGCTCCCAAAGCGTCGAGCTGATGGGCAAACCATTCGTCTGCTCCCCCGCCACCGTGCAAGCACACGACGTCATGCTGTGGCATGACATCGCGGAGTGGCATGATGTCGCCGGGCGCATGGCCAAGGCGCGGATCTACTTCCGTACTTGAATTCATGTGCTCTCCTGCTCCTCTACTGGTGTGGGGTTGGAATATGCACCGGCGGAACGAACGCACCCGGTACGGGATCCAAAGCGGTAACGTCGATCTCGATCACCGCGGGCCCCCGAACCGCGAGCGCTTCCACCAAAGCCCCATCAAAGGAGCCGGGGCCGCGCACCCGCCAGAACGGCAATTTCAGCGACTGGGCCAGCAGACCAAAGTCCGGTGTGTGCAGGTTGACTCCTGCCTCGGCGAAGCCGTTGGCTTTCTGCATGTTGCGCAGGACCCCATAGCCGCCGTCGTTGAAGACCAGCACTACGCACCAGACCCCTGAGCCGGCAAGGGAAGCAAGTTCACCAAGATGAACGGCCAGGCCGCCGTCGCCTGCAATCACTACCGTGGGAATGTCCGGGCGTGCGCACGCTGCTCCAATGCCCATGGCCAAGCCCTGGCCGATGCCGCCTCCCAGCGGAAAGATATTGGTTTCGCGGGAGTACATTTCCAGCAGGCGGTTACCCCACTGGCTGGAGGGGATGGTCACATCACGTGCAATAACGGATTCCCGATCCAGGCGGTCCCTGAGGCTGTGGCAGATTTCCGCATAGCCACCGATGTACTCAGTCAGCGCGGCCCGTACCTCGACGCGTACGTTGTGCACCTGTTGCGACCAGCCGGGGTCCACGGAAGGGCTCCGCAACTGGCTGACGATCGCCTCCAAAATCGCGCGGGAGTCGCCCACCAGCCCCACAGTTGCCGCATACACCCGGCCCACGGCTTCAGGGTTGAGATCCAACTGGATGTGGGTGGCGGGCAACTTGAGTGAATAATGCTGCGTCTCGTTGGAACGGAAGTGCGTGCCAACACTTAACAACACATCAGACTGTTCGATCAGCCGGACGGCGGCGGGAGTGGTAGCAAAGTTGCCGATGACAAGATGGTCATCTTCCGGAACCGCTCCCCGGCCCGAGTTGCTGGTCAACAGTCCCGCGCCGAGATGGTGCAGCAGAGCCAAAAGTTCCTTTTCCGCGCCGGCCGCTCCTCCGCCGGCCCAGATGAGCGGTCGCTTGGCACCTGCCAGGAGCCGAACGGCTTCGGCGACAGCATCGGCGTCGTACTCGGGTAAAGGCTTCACCTGGGCATCGATCGGACGCTGGTCATCCGGGTGGGCCAAATACTGCAAATCTGTAGGCCACTCGATGCTGGCTGGTGTGTGAGGCGAGGAGAGCAGGTGTGCGATTGCCTCCTCCAGGTCCGCCTCCGCATCCTTGCCATTGAAAATGGTGCGGGCATAGCCGGAGACCGCGTGGAGCATCTGCAATTGGCGTGGGACCTCATGGATCACGCCACGGTTGCTGCCCATGAATTCGCTGTCGATCTGGCCGGTAATGTGCAGCACGCGGCTTCCCGCGGTGAGTGCCTCCACCATGGAACCCGCGGCGTTGCCGGCTCCTGTGCCGGTGCTGGTCAGGGCAATCCCGATTTTGCCGGAGGCCCGGGCATAGGCGTCAGCCGCGTTGACTGCCGCGGCCTCATGGCGGACGGCAACAAAGTTCAGCTCCCTGTCCACTGCCTCGACGAGAGGAAGATTGTGGATGCTGATGACCCCGAAAGCCGTATCGATGCCGTGGCGACGCATTACACGGACCAGGACGTCACCGCCGGTTGGCCCCCGTGGGACCGTTGCTTCTTGTGTCACTGACATATCTGGATCTCTTTCGTAATGAAGTTCCGCCGGCTAGACATAGCGCCCAACGCCACCGCCGACGTCGATTGTTGCTCCTGTGGTGTATCCGCTGAGGGGCGAGAGCAGGGAGACAATATGGAACGCCACCTCCTCAGCCGTGCCGAAACGGCCCAGTTTGATGCCGCGGTTGGCGGCGATTTCGGCACTCCAAGCCTCATAGTCGAGTTCAGAGCCGGCTTCCTCGAAGCGTCGCCGCCACTGGCCGGTGTCCACCAGGCCGAGCAGGACCGAATTCACCCGCGTTCCCTCTGTTGCCAAATCTTCGGCAAGGGAATGCGTGAGGTTCAGCAGCGCGGCGCGGGCAGCCGAGGTGGCAGCCAGGCGAAACTCAGGTTGTCGGGCGAGGATTGCGTTGACGTTGACCACTGAGCCATGGGCCGATGCAGTCAGGGCTGACCTGGCGGAACGAACCATGTTCAGGACGCCGAAGATCTTCAGGCTGAACTCATCACGCAGCTGCTGGTCCGTGGTGTCCTGGAGTGTGGCCATCAAGGACCGGCCAGYGTTACAGACCAGACCATCGACGGCGCCAAACCGGTCCAAAGCGCCCGCGATAAACCTGTTCGTGGCATCTTGGTCCGTGACGTCGCACGAAGCAAGGTAAATCGAGTCCTTGTCCGCCCAGGAAAACTCCTCGAATGCTGCCTCCAAGCGGCCGGTGTCGCGCGCACAGGCAGCAACCTGCGCACCTTCGCTCAGCAAATAGCGGGCGGTGGCAAGCCCGACGCCGGAACTCGCCCCGGTGACAACCACCGTGCGGTCCTTCAATTGCAGGTCCATATGTGGGACTCCTTATTAGTGGTTTTCCCCTGCGGGCGGTTCAGTAATCCATGGCTTCGGTGGCCTGTGACTCCAATGGCCTGTGACTTCACTGGCCCATGACGAAGCCGCCGTCCACCACGATCGTCTGGCCAGTGATGAAGCCTGCAGCATCGGACAGCAGGAACTGGACGACGCCGGATACGTCCTTGGGTTGTTGGTCCCTGGGCAGCACGCGGTTCTCTTCGTAGAGACGGTAACGGGAGGCCGGCACTGACTCGGTGGCTTCCACCCGGGTCAGCCCTGGGGCGACGGCGTTGACGCGGACTCCGGCTGGTCCCGCGTCACGGGCCATTGTCCGGGTCATGGCAAGGACAGCCCCCTTTGATCCGACATAGTGGACCAGCCGTGGAGAGCCGTAGAGCGCTGCGTCTGATGCGATGTTGACAATGGAGCCAGCCTTGCTTTGGGCCAGCTGGGCGTAAAGGTGTTTGCTGACCAGCCAGGTCCCGTAGGCATTGATAGTCATCACCCTTTGGAAGAACTCTTCTTCCAGTTCCCAAAAGGCGTCGCCGCCTACGCCGTCGGCCAATGCCGCATTGTTGACTAGTGCATCAGCGCCGCCCAGCTGCTGGACCGCAGCGGCCAGGTCCACCACGGAAGTCTTGTCAGCGATGTCGGTGATGATCGCCGTCGCGTCAAGGCCACGTCCGCGGAGTGTTGCGGCGGCATGCTCAGCGAGGTCTGCATTCTTCTCGGCAATGACTATTCGGTCTCCGCTGCTTGCCAATCGTTCGGCGATGTCGAAGCCAAGTCCCCGCCCGGATCCAGTAACCACTACGAGGCGCGTCATTGAATGCCCTCCCAGAAAGCGAGGATGGCAGCGGACATCTGCATCGGCTTTTCCTGCACTGCGGCGTGCCCTGCGCCGGCAATGATGCCCAGCGTGGCACCGGGAATGTTCTCTGCAAGCACCCTGGATTCCGCGACGCCAGTGATCACGTCGTCCTGGCCCACCAAGACCAGCGCCGGGATCCGCAGCCGAGGCAGCAGGTCCGTGGTGTCGCACTGCGCCATCATGGTGGCGGCCGACGAAAAGCCGGACAAGCGGACGGCGGCCATGTCCGCGCGAACAGCTTCGGCCACCCAGGCCGGGGCGGACGGGGAGACAAGTCTTGCCGACCGTCGGGCCGCGAGAATCTCGGGACCGACGGCGGCCAGTTCCGGAACGCGGGCCAGCATGCGTTGCGCCGCGGTCTTGGTAATTCCCGAACCCCGAGTGCTGTCCGCCAGCACTATGGACCGCACTGCCTCCGGTGCTTGAGCGGCAATCCGGGTGGCAATGACGCCTCCCCATGACGTGCCGATCAGGTGGGCGGGGCCCACATTCAGTGTGGCCAGGATCTCCAGCACCAAAGCAGGATGATCCAAGCCTTCCGGTGGTGCTGCCGATTCGCCGTAGCCGGGAGCATCCCAGCAAAACGTCTGGTATCCGTGGGCGCTCAGCAACTGAGCCAGGGCACCACAGGATGATGCGGCTCCCCCGATGCCGTGCATGAGGAACACCGGGATACCTTCCCCGCGAATAACAAGGGAGACCCCGTGGAGAAATTTCCGGCGTTCGGTAAAGGTGTCAGTCGACGCGGTTTCGATCGACGCAGTGTCAGTCGACGCGGTTTCGGTGGCCGGCAAGGAGCTGCTACGCATGGGCTTTTTCTGTGGCAGGAGCTTCCGGCATGGAGAAGTAATCCTCACGTCCAGGGACAACCAGGGACCTGTACCCGCCATCCGGAACGCCGGCCATGGCGCTTCGGACCGCGGAAGTGGGCGGACCCGCGGTTCCCCATTGGTCGGAGAGTTCCGGAGTCCGCTCCCACGTGCGGCACAGCCAACTGTCCTCATCCACTTGGGCTACTTCGGAGGTGTATTCGCAAACCAAGCCTGAAGGGTCTGTGAAATACGAGAACGTATTGTCGCCGGGTCCGTGCCGGCCCGGCCCCCACTGAGGAGCGATGTTGTGCCGCTTCAGGTTGCCGATGCCACGCATGAAGTGATCAATGCTCTGCATCTCGTAAGCCACGTGATTGACCGAGGTCCAGGGAGCCTGGTTGAACGCGATGGCATGGTGTTCGCTGTTGCACCGCAGGAAGGCCATCTGGTGCTCGGACCAATCTGAAATCCGCATCCCCAGCACCTGCGTATAGAAGGCCGTGGCGCGGTCAATATCCACAGTGTTGAGCACCACGTGGGCGATCTTGCGTGGAAGGGCCCGTCGGCCGGCCGGCTCTTGACTGACAACTGCGTGGACGTTGGCGGAAAGTTCCACCAACCTGCCTTCGGGATCCACCAGTTGAAGACCGTAGCCGCCGGCAGCATCGTCCAAAGGACCCGGCTCACGGAAAAGCGGAATCCCCAAGGCGGTGAGCTTGGTAGCTGCACGGTCAACGTCCTGCGGCGTGGCCAGGGCAAAGGAGACGCCGCCCAGGGCATTCTGCTCGCCCCTTTCCAGCCTCAGGATGTGATGTTCGGACCCGGTTCCGCGGAGCCAAAATTTGTCAGTGTCCTCCTCCACGGTGGAAAGGCCCCAGACTTCATGGTAGAAATCCTTGRCTGGCCGGGTATCGGGCACTTTCAGGGACACAGAACGCAGCGACCGCAGATTGCAGACAGGCTCTGCTGAGAAATAGTTCATGGGAATCAACCTTCAGTCGAGTGATGTTCGTACTAGAGATCCAAAATCAGTTCCCGGGACCGGCAACGTGAGACGCAGACAAACATTGATTTGTTCTCTGCCCGTTCAGCCGGGGAGAGCAGGAAATCGCGGTGCTCAACGTCCCCCGCTATGACCCCGGTCTCACAGGTTCCGCAGATGCCCTCTGCACATGAGCTGGGAACGTTGATGCCGGCGTCGTTCAGGGCATCCAGAACTGAAACATCGGCCCCAACGGCGATCCGCTGGCCAGTGCTCTGGCAGATGACGTCGAAACGTGTCTCGTCGAGTTCCTGTCCGGGCACGATGTCCGGTGCTTTGAACCGCTCAATCCTCAATCGCGATTCATCTGCCATGGCGCCAGCTACAGCCTGCATCAGAGATTCAGGGCCGCAGGCATACACCAAGGCGTCAGGCGGGAGCGAGCCCACTGCCTCGGAGAGATCCGCGAATTTACCGTCGGCTTCGTCGGCAGCGTGGATACTTATCCGGTGCCCGGGCAGCTCTGAAACTTCGGACAGGAAGGCCATGGTTGAACGTGACCGCCCGGTATATAGCAGTGACCAGTCAGCTCCGGCGGATTCCAGCCGCCGCACCATGGAAATAATCGGGGTGATGCCAATACCGCCGGCTACCAGTGCATAGCGCTCGGCATGATCAAGCTGGAAGTTGTTGCGCGGACCCTGAACCTTAATGAGTGTCCCCACCGGGAGCTCATCATGTATCAGCCTGCTGCCGCCGCGGGAATCAGGGGTTCGCAGCACCGCCACGGTCCAGCTTGTTAAGTCTTCCGGGTCCGAACACAAGGAGTATTCGCGAGTGAGCCCATTGGGCAGGTGCAGGCTCAGGTGGGCACCTGGAAGCCACTGCGGGAGCGCCGCCCCGGCAGGATCAACAAACATCATCCGGATGACGCCGTCGGCTTCCCAGGTTTTCTGGTGCACCCTGAGAGTCAGGATTTTCGGTTCGGGGACATCAGGGATCACCGCTGCACGGTTCTGAATTTCCACGCTCATTGGTCCTCACTTCCTCCGGTGTGCGATTGCTTCGATTTCCACCGTGGCTCCATAGGGCAAGGCGGCCACCTCCACAAACGAACGCGCCGGGCGCGGAGATTCGAACAGCAGTTCGTAATGGCTGTTGGCTTCATCCCGCAGCGTCACGTCGGTGACGAAGTAGGTGGTTTTTACGACGTCCTCCAAGGACATCCCGATTGCTCCCAGTCGCTCTGAGAGCCTCGCCGCTGCGGCCACTAACGCTTCGGAACGACCGGGTACGGCAATACCGCTTTCATCCACCGACAATGCACCGGAGACAAAGCCGAATCCCCCGGCTACAAAGGCGGGGCTGTAGGGGTGAGCATTCATTGACGTACCTTTCGAACGCAAGATGGTGGTGGCCGGTCCAGCTAGTTGCCGGCCCATGGGATGGACGCACCCGAGAGGTCGATGTAGATGCTCTTCTGGTGCATATAGGATCGAATGCCGTCCCGGCCCTTTTCAGTGCCCAGACCGCTTTCCTTAAGCCCGCTGAACGGGGTGGAGATACTGAACTGCTTGTAAGTGTTGACCCAGACGGTGCCGGCCGAAACGGCCCGCGCTGTTCTCCACGCCAGGCGGTAGTCAGCGGTCCAGATGCCGCAGGCCAGGCCAAAAACACTGTCGTTGGCCTGAAGGATGAGATCGGCTTCATCGTCAAACGGCAGGACCACGGCCACCGGACCAAAAATTTCCTCCTGGCAAATGAGGTCCGAGTTGCTCACGCCAGCGATGATTGTGGGCTCATAGAACGCACCAGCCTGCAGCCTGGGGTCCTTGGGGGCAGCGCCACCGCAGAGGATCTGCGCACCAGCCAGCCTCGCGTCGTCAACCATCCCGGCAACGACGTCCCGGTGCGCGTGGGCCACCAGTGGGCCTACCTGGGTGCTTGGGTCCGTTCCTGGTCCGATCCGAAGAGCTTCGGCACCCTTGACGAGTCTTTCGATAACGGAGTCATAGACCGATCGCTGGATGAACACGCGCGAGCCGGCAATGCAGCTCTGACCGCTCGAAGAGAAGATGCCATAAAGCACGCCGGCCACGGCCTGGTCCAGGTCGGCATCAGCAAAAATAATGGTGGGCGATTTTCCGCCCAGCTCCAAGGTGATGGGCATGATCTTCTCGGCGGCGATATGGCCCAGTTGGCGCCCCGTGGAAGTGCCGCCCGTGAAGGAAATCTTGCCTACGTCAGGGTGTCGCGCGATCGCATCACCTACGACGCGGCCGGGGCCTGGAAGGACAGAGAGCAGACCTGCAGGTAGGCCGGCCTCCTCACAAATCCGTGCCAACAGCAGCGAAACCCAAGGAGCCCAGACCGGCGGCTTCACCACGACGGCGTTCCCTGCAGCAAGTGCCGGAGCCACCTTTTGTGCGTCGCTGGCAATCGGCGAATTCCAGGGCGTGATGGCACCCACCACTCCGATCGCTTCATAGGTGGACATGCTGAGGTAGTTCCCACGAGGGGGCGTCAGCGCATCCTCCATGGTCTCCAGAGCTGACGCGGTAAAGCGGAAGGTGGCGGCCGCGCTCATGGCGAGCGCCTTGGTTTCCACGAGTGTCTTACCTGTGTCCAGCGTCTGCAGTTCGGCAATGCGATCAGCGTTGATCTCGATGGCTGAGCTGATGCGGTGCAGGACAGCAGCGCGCTCGTGAGGGAGCTTCTTTGCCCATCCGGACTTTTCCACGGCTTTCAGGCCGGCGGCCACCGCAGCGTCCACATCCGCCGTCGTTGCTCCGTGGAGGGTGGCGAAAACCTCAGAGGTAGCGGGATTGACCGATTCGATCAGCGCACCGCTGCCTCGGGTCCATACGCCGCCCACGTAGATCTCGTCCCGCGTATCAGGAGCGCTGGCCATCTCGGCCACCAGCTGGGCGTCCACATCGTTGGGCCGGGAAGTGTTTCCTACAAGGCTGTCCGTACTCATCTTCAGCTTCCGTTCATCTCTCTGTCATGCCCACGCCGTGAATTCATGTGAACTACGTCATAGGGAAAAGAATATCAGTAGTAAGATACTTTCTGTCAAGATATTTAGGTTCCAAGTTAATTTTCCTGAACAGAGTCCAGAGGATGTTGAGCCGGCCTCAATTACAGAACGACGGCGGCCGGCCGGCTGGGCGCAGCTGGTAACCTGCGCGCTCCAACACACCCTTGTGGATCGGTTCGCTGGTGTGCGCCAGGGGCAACCCAGAGGTCTGATTCTTGGCAGCGATAATCTCCGCCATGATGGAAACCGCCGTTTCAGCGGGCGTGGAAGCGGAAAGGTCCAAGCCAATCGGCGAGCGGAGTGGTGCGAGCGACTGGTCGGTGTGGCCCAAACCCATCAGCCTCTCCCGGCGGTCAGCGGCAGTTCGACGTGACCCCATCGCGCCTATGTACGCGAAACCGTGCCTCAGGGCAACATCGAGGACTGGAACATCGAATTTGGCATCATGCGTCAACACACAGATAGCGGCATCAGGGGCAAGCTTTCCCAGAGCGAGTTCTTTCTGCAGGTAGCGCGCCGGTTGATCGATCACGATCTCATGGGCTGAGGGAATTCGCTTGGCCGTCGCGAAGATAGCGCGCGCATCGCAAACAGTGACGTGAAAACCAAGGAAAGCCCCCAGTTGGGCCAACGACGCGGAGAAATCGATCGCCCCGAAGATGATCAGCCTGCGGGCCGGACGGTAAACATCGATCAGCAAGGACAGCGGCTTGTCAGTACCCGTGCCCGCCGGAAGAGGGACCGACGTCGTGATTCCGGAGGCTATGGCCTCCTGGACCGCATCCCCGGCGGCGCGGAGTGCATCGGGAGCAAGGACGGTATCTGCAAACAGCCCTTCGATTTCTGCATTGTGCAGGACCAGTTCGGAGCGACCCACCAGGCTAGGTGCGCCGTCGAAGATGGTGACCATGGCGCAGGGCAGATTCTCATCCAAGGCCCTCTGCAGTGATGCAAAATCCGGGCAGGAGGCCGGATCGTAGGTTTGGATGAAAATCTCTACGCTGCCGCCGCAGGTCAGCCCGATGCCGAAACCGTCGTCGTCTGAAATGCCAAAACGGTGGAGTTCCGGCACACCACTGGCGAGGACGCCGGCCGCTGCTTCCATCACACTTGCCTCTACGCATCCACCCGATACTGAGCCGACAGGCGATCCGTCTTCGGTGACCAGCATGGACGTTCCGACTGCCCGTGGTGCAGATCCTTCCGTGCGGACCACCGTAGCCAAGGCGACGCGTCGTTCAGTCCGCCAAGACTCCTCCAGCACCTCCATCACCTCATGCATGGCCCGTCAGCCCCGCCTTGGCGCGGGCATCGCGGATGCTGTTGTAAACGCGTTCAGGCGTCATGGGTAACGACGTGAGCTGTGCCCCGGTGGCGTCAGCGATGGCTTGCGCAATTGCTGGAGCAATCGGAAGCATGCCACCCTCGCCCATCCCTTTGCTCCCGAAAGGTCCGGCGCCATGGCCCTGTTCCTGGGTGATGGAGGAAAAGCGCTGGGGAATGTCCTCAGCCAAAGGCACCCGATAGAGGAGCGCCTCGCCATTAAGCAGCTCGCCGTCCTCGTACCGCAGTTCCTCGAAGAGTGCCTGGGCCAATCCGAAGACGGCGGCGCCCTCGTCCTGTCCGCGGCAGCCCAGCTTGTTCACCACCTTGCCGGCGTCGCCACTGACAACCAGCTGCAAAAGCTCCACCCGGCCGGTTTCCGGATCCACCTCCACTTCCGCAGCTGCCCAACCGATCTCCCAAAACATGCAGGGCGCTTCCAGGGGCGCGCTGCTGGAGGAACGGACCTTAAAGTAGCCATCCGCAGTGAACTCGAATCCTGTTCCGCCAAATCTGTCCATAATCAACGGCGGGAGCTCATAGGTGGTGCCTTCAGCGTCAACGATGTGCCAGTTGTCCAGACGGATCGATTGGCGGTCCAGTATCAGGTGTTCAGCAGCCATGTCCAACACCGAGCACTTCACTCGCTCAGCCGCCTGAAGAACTGCATGACCCATGACCGCGATGCCCGAAGAGGCGTTGGTGCCTTGGTCGAACGGAGTGTTATCAGTGTCAATTGCGGCATACTTCACCCGGCCCGGATCGCAGGCCAGTGTCTCTGCCACAATTTGGCACAGCGCCGAATGACCCCCTTGGCCCATTTCCACCAGGCCACAATTCAGGAAGACATCGCCGTTGGTGGTCACCTTGACCCGGGCTTGGGCAGGCTTGTTGACGCCGCCACCATCTTTGATGCCGATGGCAACCCCCATGCCACGGTTACCTGAGCGCTGCCGGTCGCGATAACCGATGGCATCCGCCACCAGGTTCAGGCCGTGCTTGAGATCCGAATCGATGGGAGTTTCTCCTGGAACGAACTCCTCGCCCAAATCCTTGGCGTTCTTGAGCCGAAGCTCCAGGGGATCGAAACCCAGCCGCTCGGCGATCAGATCCACTTGGCGCTCGCTGGCCCAGGTGGCCTGGGTTGCTCCGAAGCCACGGTAGGCGCCGGCAGGGACGGTGTTGGTGATCACCGCTTGACAGACCGAATCTATCCGTTTCCAGCGGTAGGCTCCGGGCATCCGATACCCGGCTTTCTCCGCCACCAACGGACTCGCATCCGCATAAGCGCCACCGTTGAGCAGCACACGGGACTGGCGCGCCATGAACTCGCCATCTGCCTTGAGCCCGGATTTAACCGTGAGGATGGCGTCATGCTGGCTCAGCGTAAGGAAGACTTCTTCAGTGCTGATGCAATAGCGAACCGGCCGCCCAGCCGACAACTGTGAGAGCCGAATGGCGATCGCCTCCGTTTTTGGGCCGTTCTTGGCGCCAAAGCCGCCGCCCAGGAGCGGGACGTTGACCCGGATGTCGTTTTCAGGCAGACCAAACACCCTGGCCAGTTCCTTACGCATGGGGAAGGGGCTCTGGGTAGAGGTCCACACTTCGATTTCATTCGCTGTGGCCTCGGCAACGGTGGCAAACGGCTCCAGGTGCATGTGGTTCATCCGGGAGAAGGTAAAGGTGTCCTCGAAGATGTAGTCGCAATCTGCCCAGACACTCTCCGATCCCGTTTCGTAGCGGAATTCGTAGCTGACGTTGTGCGCGGTGTGTGCCGCTCCCGAGGCGCCATCGCCGTACTCCGGATAGGCGGCGAAGGGCTGCTCGGGAAAAATGGCAGGTGCTGACGGATCCATTGCTGCTCTTGAATCAAAGACCGCCGGCAGCGGTTCGTACTCAACCCGAATCAAATCCAAGGCGGCAAAAGCGGTGCGTTCATCCACGGCAGCCACAGCAGCAACGACGTCGCCGACGTAGCGAACCGCGTCCGTGGCAACGATCGGCTGGTCTTTGACGTAGGTGCCATAGGAATGCAGCCCATGGATTTCCTCGCGGGTGACTACGGCAGTGACTCCTGCCAGGGAGCGGGCGGCCGAAGCATCCACGCTGAGAATCCGGGCGTGCGCGTGTGGGCTTCGCAGGACCTTCGCGTGAAGCATCCCGGGCTTCTGGATGTCCACTGTGTAGAGGGCGCGGCCGGTGACCTTGGCGGTGCTGTCCAGGCGTGGGCGGTCGCGTCCGACGATGGGCGAATCGTGCGGAGTGAAAGGAATCACGATCCCGGTCATTCGGATGCCTGATCCTGCTGCTTGGCCCCAGCCAGTTCTGCGGCGCGCTCCACGGATTCCAGGATCATCTCGTAGCCCGTGCACCGGCAGGTGTTCGAACTTATCCAGTCCCGGATCTCTTCCCTGTTCGGTTGCGGATTTTGCCGCAGCAGCCCTGTGGTCAACATCAGCATGCCGGAGGTGCAGAAGCCGCATTGGAAGCCGCCACATTCGCTGAATGCCTGCTGCTGGGCACTCAAGGTGCCGTCTTGGGCAGCCAAGCCCTCAACCGTTTCAACACGCGCACCCTCAATGTCGAAGGCAAACGTGGAACAGGCAGCTACAGGAAGGTCATCAACCAAAACAGTGCAGGCACCGCAGACACTACGCTCACACGAGGCACGGACCCCTTGCTTGCCGCAGCTGTTGCGCAGCAAATCCAAGACCGTAGCACTCGTGGGGACACAATGCCGTTCCGGGCTCCCGTTCAGCTCAAATTCAACCTTGTGAGTGAACGTTTCCTGGCTTGATTCCGGTGATTCAAGGCTCATGGCTGCCTATCCTTTCCTTTGGTTACCGGTTGCTTCGGCAAGAAGACGGCGGCACAGAACGCCCACCAGGTGTCGTCGGTAGTCGATGGACCCCGCGTAGTCGCCCGCCTCATCCGGAAGCTGAGCCGCCAGAACTTCGCCCACGAAGGCCGGGTCTAGCTCGGCGATGTCAGTTGCCTCCGCAGTATGTGACAGCACAAAAGGCTGCCGGTATTCACTGCCACAGACGGCCGAGACGGTAAGGCCGGCCGTGTTCTTTCGCACCGCGAGGGACACGGTGCTGAGCGGGCGCATTGACCGCTCGTAACCGAACCACAGCAGGGAGGCGGTGTCGACGGTGACGGCGGTCAGAATACCTACGTTCCCAAGGGTGCGGTCCCAGAGCGATGAAACTGGCAGGGCTGCAATGTCTCCGCCTTGAAACAGCATCTGTGCACCGAGTGCCGACAGAATGACAGGCATTTCGTATCGATATCTACGGGCAAGGAGATTGCCTCCGAGGGTGCCGCGATAGCGGATTCGAACTGTGGCAATTGATCCCCAGGCTGCAGCGAAGGCCGGGACGGATGACAGGATTTCCGGGCTTCTGCTGCCTTCAGTGTGGCTAACCAAGGAGCCAATGCGCAGAATCCCGGCCTCATTGGATACTTCACGCAATTCCTTGATTCGCTGCACGGAAATCAGAACCTCCGGCTCCAACCCTTCGCGAAATTGCGCCACCAGATCTGAACAACCCGCCGCAATCACAGCTTTTGGATGGTGCCGGGTAAGACCTACAGCCTCTCCCAGCGAAGTAGGCCGATGCAAAATAAATGGTGGAAGGGCGGACTGGCTCTGGGCTATCAGCCCCGCCCCTAGTTTCTGGCCTCGCATTGGTCAGCCTTCTTTCGCTTTGGCCCGGCTTTTGTCACGGCACCTTCGCCGGACAGAACGTGAGTTCCATATCACCTGGGCCGGGCGGCCCACACACAAGGGCCACCCGGCAAGGCTCCAACAACCCTTACGCCGGGCGATCGCCCTTCAGCGTGACCCGGTGCATCAGCCTGTAGTGCGGGTGGTAGTCCCCCACCGCGTAGTGTTGGGTGGATCGGTTGTCCCAGATCACCAGGGAGTTCGGCTCCCAACGGAAACGAACCTGGTATTCCGGCGTTCTGGCGAGATCGGTGAGCATGTTCCTCAGCGCGTCCCCCAGCTGGGTGGAAATGCCCGTGAGCCGGGTGGTGAACAACGCGTTGACGTAGACGAGATTGCGGCCGGTTTCGGGATGCTTACGCACTACAGGGTGGGTCATGGGTGGATACTTACGGCGGGTCTCCTCGTAGCGCGCCTCACCATCGGGACCCTGGCGGACAACGCCGGTCAGTTCCTTTTCCCAGTCGTGTACTCCCTCCAGACCGTCAATGACGCTTTTCACGTTCTCCGGCAGGGCGTCATACGCGGCGGTCATACTCGCCCAGAGCGTGTCGCCGCCGCATGGGGGTATTTGCTGGGCGTGGAGGCAAGTAGCCGAATTCGGCGTTGCCTGCCAGGTCAAGTCAGAGTGCCAGACGTCCGTCCCAGCAGCCCGGCCGCGTGACTCCAGCACCTCAATGTGCGGATATTCGGGGAGCGAGGGGAAAAACGCACTTACTTCCTGGGGGTCGCCAAACACCTTGGCGAATTTGATCTGATCATCCGGGGTAATGCGCTGATCGCGGAGAAACAGTACTTGGTACTCCAGGAAAGCTTCCCGTAATTCCTCCCGGCATTCGGGGGTGATCTCTTCTCGTAGATCCAGTCCATGGATATACGCCCCAATGGTGGGTGTTGCCTGTTCCAGCGTGAATGTCTTGAACTGTTGATCGTTGCCGCTCATGGTAGTTCCTTCCTTTGTTGGCGTGTGATACTGCGCCCGTCTCTGTCATCGGTGACTGATCCAGACGAGCTGTTCCTGTTGGGGAATGCTTGCGTCAACTCACTCCGAGTACGTAGGTGTGGCGACTTCATCAATTCCCGTCGCAGCGCTGGCTTTGCGGGCTCGCGATGCCTTGTTTTGGATGACCCGTCCAAGCGAAAGAGCGCAAATGATTGACACGGTTCCGGCGACGAAGACGTAAAGCGATGTTGAGACAGACGCATTTGTCGCAGCAAACAACGCACCGGCAATAAGGGGTGCAATGGCGCTGCCGAAGAGATTGCCGAGCGTAGTAGCCAAGGACAGTCCGCTATAACGCACCTTTGCGTCAAAGGCAGTGGAGAAGTATGCCGGCGTCAGAGCCCATGGGATGTATACGGCTACCGTTGCCGCAAAGTAGCACACGGCGATGAGGCCATAGGTGCCCCCGTCCAGCGCAAAATACAGCGGGAAGGCAACGATGACGATGAGCGCAAGACCCCACAGGTACACCCGTTGGCCGCCGAATTTGTCCGAGAGGGCACCGGCGAGCGGCGTAACCACGAAGCCAATAGCAGAAGTTACGATCACCAGGACCAACATCGACGTCGAATCCAGCTCGCCTGACTTCCCCGCGTAGACAAAGTTGTACACGGTGATCAGGTAGAAGAAGATTCCCGGTGCCAGGCTGGCGCCAGCCACGAGGAACACTTGTTTGGGGTGTGTCCGGAGTACCTCGACTACAGGTAGACGCACAACGCCGTGGTCAGCCTTGACTCGATTAAACTCCGGGCTCTCCGCGACCTTCATACGGATAACCAGGCCAGTGATAACCAGTACGGCACTGAGGAGGAACGGAACCCGCCACCCCCAGGCCATGAACAGGTCTTCGGACATCGACTCCAGGGGTATGTACAACGTCATGGCCAGGATCAGCCCGACTGCAACGCCTGCCTGCGGCCAGCTACCGAAATAGCCCCGCCGACCCTTGGGGGAATGTTCGGTAGCCATCAGCACGGCGCCACCCCACTCGCCGCCGAGTGCGAACCCTTGAGTCAGCCGCAGCACCACCAGTAGAACGGGGGCGAACACGCCTATCGCGTCATATGTGGGCAACAGTCCGATCGCTACCGTGGCGATGCCCATGATCAGGATGGTGAGGACCATCATTGGCTTTCGGCCCGCCCTGTCACCGAAGTGACCGAAGACGATGGCCCCAATAGGACGGGCGACGAAACCGGCCGCGAAAGTAGAGAACGCAAGTAGGGTCCCGGTCGTGGGGTCGAAGCCAGGGAAGAAGAGCTGGTTGAAAACGAGCACCGCCGCGGTGCTGTAGATAAAGAAGTCGTACCACTCGATAGTCGTGCCGATGAGGCTCGCGAAGGCGACCTTCCTCGGAGAACTCGCGCCCGATGGTTGTGCGACCACTGCACTCATATTGTGCCTCCAGGTAATTTTGCGAACAGTCGGCCCCGCTGTGCGTGGACCGTGGTGATCAGGGCTGCCTAAGGCACCTGTCTCAGAATGAGCTTTGAAGTGATGCAGATTACTTCAGTAGTAATTATCTTATTACTGAGATGCTTTGTGCGCAAGATCTCATTTTTGATGGATCGATGCGGTTGTGGGTGCCATCAGGCCCCTTGCAATCTGTTCGAGAATTTCCTGGATGCCTCGGATGTCCCGAAGGAATGGAGTGCGGACAACGCTGCTGATCACGTGCAGAGCCGCTTTCACCCGCGTCCTGACCACCTCTTGATCGGCTCCCGGGTAAACGTCCTCCACCAGGGAGGCCAGATCGGTGACGTAGTCGCCCTGCGCCTCCATCAAGTTCTGCAAGTCCCGCTCGGGAAGGTGCGGACGTTCGGACACGGCCAATTGCAGGAATTCCGGGCTGCCCAACGAGAACGAAATGTACGAGGAAACGGTGCGCTGGAGTGCCTCAGCCGCATCAGCGGCTTCAGAGAGAGCGCGCCACATGTCCATCCACCGCACTTCTTTGGCACGATGCAGTGCTGCGGCAAGCATTTCCGCCTTGCTGTCGAAGTGGCGGTAAATGCTGGGACCTGCGACTCCAACTTCGGCGCCGATGTCGTCAAGACTCACGGCTTCAAACCCAAACGCGGCGAACTGTCGGATTGAGGCAGCCAGCAGTGCCTCACGGCGGCTACGGGGCATGGCAATCGACGCGCGCCGGTGATTCGCCGACGCTTCAATCGGGGGCAAGGGCATGACGAGTACTGTGCGGGCGAGCGTGGCCAACTCGAATTCTTCATCCACCCGCGAGAGCCGGTTAGGGTTCAACGAAACGCTGATCATCACAGCAAACATGGCCCAAGCCCTCAGGTCGGCCTCGGAAGTGGGCACTGCATCACTGCCGGACTGCAGTTTGCTGCTGATGGCGAACTTGATGCCGCTGGCAATATCGAAGCGGATGGCAGGGGGGAGATGGCGGGATTCACGCTCCCACAGCACACCGTTTTCCCGGTGCTCCAGAAGCGCCCGACCCAGAGCCGTGATCAACTGTTCGAGGTCGCCGTCGGGAGTCTGGGTAATGCTATCCAAAAAGGGCTGGAGACTGGCCACCACTGCCTCGCGAAGCAGCTCGCCCTTGCTCGGGAAATGTCGGTAAAGGGCGGATGGCTGAACCGCCATGGCCTTAGCCACATCGGTCATGCTGACTTGCGCGTATCCCTTCTGCGCGAAGAGGTCACCCGCCGCAGCAAGTATGAGCGCACGCCGGTTCCTCGGCCTGGTGCCGCGCTCCGGGGCGGTGGAGGACTTATTCATGTTCATAAGATTAGTCAGATTCACTTATTGCGCAATAGCCCCCGGCGTGCCAAAGTTTAAGAACAACCTGCGAAACACTGCCCTTCACTTACGGATGGGCCAGTTGCCGCAAGATAGCAGTGCCTCACCCTAGCGGGAAACGTGATGGTTCCCCGCAAATGCGAGCACCGGCCGGAGCATCCCGGCGGCCGATGCGTATTCACTTACGGGACGCCAACTGTGTGTTAGACCCAGAGAAAATCGGCGCTGGGCCCAGAGAAACACTTCCCGTAACCCAGAGCACCGTCTCTAACAAATGCACCGTCCCTAACCAATGCACCGTCCCGTGACAAAGGAGTCCCACATGAAACGACGTGCAATAGTCGCTGTTGCTGCACTTTGCAGCTTCGCAGCCCTGACTGGCTGCAGCACCGGGAATGACGCCCCCAATGCCTACGCCGTTAAGACGGACATTCCGACGGCAGCAGCGATGGATCCGGCAATCCTCGACGCCGCCGTCAAGGAAGGCTCGCTGCTGGTTTACGGCGAGGCGAATGAGGCGTCCATGAAGCCGGTCCTGACTGCGTTCCAAAATCAGTATCCGGATATCAAGACCAGCTACATAAGCCTGGGTGGAACCGAAAGCTTCCAGCGGTACCTCAACGAGAAGGCCACTGGCGGAAAGACTGCGGACGTCATCGTCAGCCTCCAAGGCGCGAACTTCCTGGATCTGGTGAAGCGTGGTGACATCCAGGACTTCACACCACCCGCCGCCGCGCCGCTGCCGGCCTTCGCGAAACTCGCCCCCGGGGTCTTCGCCATGGAACTGAACCCGGTCATGGCACTGATCAACACCACCCTCCTGCCGGAATCCGAACAACCCGATTCCCTTGCAGCACTCGCCAAGATGTCCAGTGACCCCAAACTCTCAGGGAAGATCGTCACGTATGACGGCACTACGGAGTTTGGCTACACGGTTAATCACGCCTACATAGCCAAGGCGGGAGAGGCCGGATGGAAGGTCCTGGAGCAACTCGGACAGAACACCAAGGTCGAAGCCAGTGCAGGGCCCATGTACAACAAACTCCTGCAGGGCGAGTACACCATGTCCTATTTCCAGTCCGGCGCGACCCGGCCACTCATCACAGGCGCTGCCGCGAAGGTGCTGAACTACAAGTTCTTCGCAGACGGAACACCCTTCATGCCCCGCGGTGCCGGAGCGACCACCGGAGGCAAGTCACCCAACGCGGCCAAAGTGTTTGTGAATTTCCTGATTGACAAGGCGGGCCAAACGGCCGGTTGCGCCGGCGGGTTCGCACCCTACCTGGACGGGGTGGACTGCCCGGTGAACCTCGCGAAGGTCACAGAGCAATTGGGGGCGGAGAACATCAACATTGCCAAGTGGGATGAGGCCCTGGTGAACGATGCACCGGCCTTCAAAAATCGCTGGAAAGAAGCATTCGGGCGATGAGCAGCTCCACACTTACCCACCCCAAAACCCCGTCACCGCCGCCCGGTACAGGCAACCTCAAGAGGGCATGGCTGCCGGAGAAAGTCATCCACTACGGTGTCTGGATCCTCGCAGTCCTGCTGATCCTCGGCCCGATCGTGCCGATCCTCTGGTCATCAATCTGGTCCACGCCGCTATACGAGAGCGACGGCAGCGCCACCCTGGACAACTTCCAAAAACTGGCGACTGATCCACTCTGGTGGTCAGCTGTCGCCAACAGCCTGCAGTTCGCACTCTTCGCCACCATCGGCTCTGTTGTGGTTGGAACCACGGTGGCCTTGCTGGTAGCCCGCACCGACCTCCCGTTGCGGAGGATCTATTCAGCCCTGATTGTCCTGCCCTTGGTCCTGCCTGGGCTGGTGCTCATCGTTGGGTGGCAGTCGATGTGGTCAAAGAACGGATATGCCACCCATTTGCTGGAAGAATACTCGCCGTTCACTGTTCCCTTTGACCTCTACAGTGTTGCGGGAATGGTGGTCATGGGTACGGTCCTTGGCTCACCGGTGGTCTACCTCTTTGCCCGGGGAACGCTGTCCTCAGGCGATTCGACGCTCGAGGAAGCCGCACGCTGCGCTGGCGCCAGTCCCCTCCGCGCCTTGCTCTCGGTGACTCTGCCGCTGCTGCGTCCGGCATTGTTGAACTCCGGACTGCTGGTCTTCGCGTTGGCGCTGGAAACACTGGGGATCCCCCTCATCCTTGGTACTTCAAAGAACATCAACATGATGTCCACCTACCTGTACAGGCAGTGGACCGGAAGCGCCGACGCCGGTGGAGGAGTTCTGCCCGCTGGCGCCGTCATGTTGTTGCTCGCCGTCACTCTGCTGCTGTTGCTGCGCAATCGCCTGGCCGGCGACCTCGCCCGCTTTACTACGACCGGCGGAAAGTCATCCAGACCGGCGAACGTTGTTAAACTGGGCCCCCTCGGCTGGCTGCTCTCCGCTGTCATAGGTGTTGTCCTGGGCTGTGCAACCCTGGTGCCGCTCAGCGGGGTGGTTCTCGCCTCTGTCACCGCCCTTCTGACGCCGGCGATCAATCCGTTCAGCGTTCTGACACTGGACAACTTCTCGGCGATCTTAACCAACCCGCTCTACACCGGAGCGATCGGCAACAGCTTGTTGATTGCCACAGTTGGCGCCGCCATTGCCACCGCTTGCATCGCGGTCATCGCCTTGGTTGCCCACCGTTCCAACTTTCGGTTCCGCGGATCCTTGGAGCACATCGTGCTGTATCCCCGGGCCGTCCCGGGCTTGATCACCGGCATGGCCTTCTTCTGGACGTTTGCCATCCTGGACCGCTCCGGAACCTTCAGAGCTACACTTTGGGCGGTCGGAATCGCCTTCGGGGTCCGCGCACTCGCCATGGGCTATGCCGCGTTCTATCCATCGCTTGCCGCGCTGGGTGCGGACCTGGATCGCGCCGCACGCTCGGCCGGGGCGGACTGGTGGACGGCGATGCGCACCATCATTCTCAGCCTGCTGAGGCCAGCCATGGGCATCTCATTCGTCCTGTTGTTTGTAGCAATGCTCAATGAGGCCGACGCCGCAGTTTTCCTGGTGACCCCCGAAACCCAGGTCTTGGGACTGGCAATGCTTCAAATTGCAGCAAATGGCCTCGGCGGCACCGTCGCCGCCCTCGGAGTCATCCAACTCGTCATCACCGCAGCTGTCCTGGGCGCAGGACGCATTCTGTTTGGAGTTCGCCCTCATGCATGATCTGGTCATTACCAATCTCACCAAGAAGTTTGGCCGTCTGACGGTCCTGGACAACGTGTCGGTGACCGCTTCCGACGGGCAGATCCTGACGTTGCTTGGCCCAAGCGGCTGCGGCAAGTCCACAACGCTCTGGTCCATCGCAGGACTGCTCAAGCCCGACGGCGGCAGCATCGTTGTGGGCGAGCAGACCTTGTTCAACCATGATTCCTCCGCATTCCTGCCGCCGGAACGCCGTGATTGCGGCGTTGTTTTCCAGTCTTATGCCGTGTGGCCGCACATGAAGGTCCGCGACAACGTGGGCTATCCGCTGCGGCTCCGACGCTACAAGTCCGAGGCACTCCGCCGACGTGTGGACGAAGTGCTTGAGCTGGTTGACCTTTCCGATCAGGCAGACCGCTATCCACATCAGCTCTCCGGTGGCCAGCAGCAACGAGTGGCGCTGGCGCGCGCGTTGGCATTCCCTCCGCGACTGCTGCTCCTGGACGAGCCGTTTTCCAATCTTGATGCCAAACTGCGCGAACGTACGCGCGACTGGTTGCTTCAGTTACAACGCAAGATTGGCGTCACCACGGTTTTCGTGACGCACGATCAAGACGAAGCCCTGGCAATGAGCGACAAGATTGCGGTCATGTCAGCCGGAGCCGTGCGCCAAATTGGTACGCCGGAGCAGATCTACAACGATCCCGCCGATCTCTTCGTTGCTGACTTCGTTGGCACCAGCAACTTGCTGGAGGGGACAGTCATTGGCCGCTCAAAGGGGATCCTGACGATCAAGATCGACGGGTTGGACCAAGCGATCCACGTACCATCCTCAATTAGTTCCGACGGCGTCGTGGTTGCCGTTCGTCCTGAAGCGCTGGCGTTGTTGCCTGATGATGCGTCCTCTGACGGCTACGAGATGACTGTCAACGGACCCGTCCTTGAGCGGTCCTATCATGGCCATCACTTCCGCTACACGGTGGGCGTCGGCGAGCAGGCCCTGGTGGTCGAAACCCGCGAGCGCACGGATTCCTCCCATGTACGTGTGGGCATTCCACGGGACGGTTACAAGTTGTTCCAACCCCGGACTGCTACGGCACCCAAGGCCGAACATTGATTCCGGTCGGGTCCAGCCACCCCATCAGGATCGATCTGTTCAGCGACACTATTACCCGGCCAACGGAGGCCATGCGGCAGGCCATGGCAAACGCCGAGGTTGGGGATGAACAAAAGGGTGAAGACCCCTCCACCAACGAACTGATTGCCCTGACGCGGGAGCTTCTGGGCAAGGAGGAAGCGGTTTTCCTGCCATCAGGAACGATGTGCAACCAGATTGCCTATGCACTGCACTGCCGGCCCGGCGATGCGATTCTTGTTGATGACAGCGCCCATTCGCTGCGCCATGAGGAAACCGGGGCGCCCGCCTTGGCCGGAGCTATGTACAGGCCCATCAAGGCAGATCGTGGCGTCTTCTCTGTTGCCCAGCTTGAAGCGGCGCTCCGCCCGGAGGGAAGGTCATCGGCCCGGAATGCGGTGCTCTCCATTGAACAGCCATCAAACCTCGGAGGTGGCACGTGCTGGTCGCTGGAGGGCATCACATCAGTGACGAAGGTGGCGCGGGCTCATCGGATCAAAACCCACATGGATGGCGCCCGTCTGCTCAATGCGGTGGTGTCCACCGGCGTATCCGCCCACGAGTTTTCTGCCCCGTTTGACTCAGTCTGGCTGGACCTCAGCAAAGGCCTGGGCGCTCCCGTAGGAGCAGTGCTGGCCGGCGACGCTGATTTCATCAATGAGGCGTGGCGGCTCAAGCAACGGTGGGGTGGTTCCATGCGTCAATCAGGCATTGTGGCAGCAGCGGGTACATTTGCCCTCCGCAACAACGTGGACAGGCTGGCAGATGACCATGCGAATGCCCGCCTGCTGGCCGAGCTGCTTGCCGTCCATCCTCAGATTTCGATCGACCCGCTAACCGTTCAGACAAATATTGTCCTCTTCGACCTGGTCGACTTCCCCGTCACGGCTGCTGTGCTGGTGGACCGCCTGCTTCAGAAGAGCGGGGTCCGAATGGGCTCTTTTGGCCCATCCACGATTCGTGCCGTCACCCACCTCGATGTTGACACGGGAGACGTATTCCTCGCCGCTGACGCCCTCAGGGAATTGCTGGACGAAACCTACTCGATGCACGTAAGCACAAGGAGCAAACTGACATGACCATCACCTTTGACGTGAGGGACCGTCCCCTGCCGTACAGCGTCAGCCGGGCCGCCCGGACAGGTGACGACGTCACCGTGCTGCTCAATGCGCGTGTTGTTGATCCCGAGTCGGGTACGTCTGGTTCCCTGAGCGATGTGTGGCTCCAGGCGGGGCAGATCTCCCGTATTACTCCTGCCGGCAGTGAGCCGGGCACGGGCAGCGTCCTGGATCTTAAGGGCAGGTTTGTGGCTCCCGGGTTGATGGATGCCCATGTTCACCTGGCCTTCGATGGTGGTGATGACCCGAAGGGAACCTATCAGGGCAGCAGCGATGAAGAGATCATTGCGCAGGTTGTGGCGAATGCGCGGATTGCGCTTCGTGCCGGGACGACCACCGTGCGTGACTGCGGGACACCCCGGCACCTGCTGGCCCCCATGAGGGCAGCTCTCGGTATGGTGTCGGACGTCGCCACGGTGGTTCATTGCGGTGCGCCAATCTGCCGAGTGGGCGGGCACGGTCACGACATGGGCGGAGAGGTACGAACCCGTGAGGACATCGAGACCATCATCGCCGAACAGCACGCGGCCGGCGCCACGTGGATCAAGGTCATGGCCAGCGGCGGCGGCTTCACTCCCGGAACCAGTCCGAGCGTCTTTGAATTCGACCCCACGCTGCTCCGTGAAGCCGTGGTCATCGCCGGCTCCTACGGCATGAGGACTGCAGCCCATGCCCATGCCAGTTCCTCGATGGCCGCGTGCATCGAGGCAGGCGTGCACTCGTTGGAACACGCCTCCATGCTGGGGCCGGATGAGCAGTGTGCCCCCGATCGCGAGCTATTGCGCAGGGCGGCCGATGCCGGGATCCACGTTGTGCCCACTGTCATTTCAGCGGACATCGTTTCCCGGCAGTTGCGAGAGGGCCACCAAGTGCTGTCCAATCCGCAGGACCGCAATGTGGTGGCGCGGTTGGAATCGCGGTTTACCAACGTGACCGAGTTCCTCCATTCCGGTGTTTCGATCGTGGCAGGGACGGACGCAGGACCTGCGCACGTCACCTTTGATCTCATTGCCAGCGAGTTGGAACGCTATGTCGACGCCGGACTGGCAGCACAGCATGCACTGAAGTCTGCCACGTGTGAAGCCGCCGACATGCTCGGGTTGGAGTCGCAAGTGGGTCGCGTCCGGCCCGGCCTGTGGGCTGACCTCATCGTCACGGCAGCGGACCCCCTGCAGGACATCAGCACCCTCGCAACGCCGCTTGGAGTGCTCAAGCGCGGACTACTGATCACACAGTAGCCAACCAACACTGACCAACCAACACTCCCCTTAAGGCACGCAATGAACCTGACCCCAGTCAGCCATGACCTGGCGCCGAAGACCGCCCCGACCTTCGAAGACCCCCAACTGGACGCACTTGCCGCTATAGAACGCCGCGTTCTGTGGCTTGCGACATCCATAATCCACCACGCAAACAACGTGCGCCCGAACCCATCCGGCATCAAGGTGGGCGGACACCAGGCCTCGAGTGCCTCCATTGCCACGATAATGACCTCGCTCTGGTTCGGGCAGCTTCGCGCCGAGGACCGCGTCTCGGTGAAGCCCCACGCCTCGCCGGTGCTCCACAGCATCAACTATCTGCTGGGCAGCTTGGATGAAAAGTACCTCACAACRCTGCGCGAGTTCGGCGGACTGCAGAGCTACCCCAGCCGTGCCAAGGACCCGGATCCCGTTGACTACTCCACGGGCTCCGTCGGCATCGGGGCCACCGCGCCGATCTGGGGTGCCATTTCGCGGCGATACATCGAGACCGTGAGCGGCACATCGAACCGTGGACGCCAGTACTCGCTCGTTGGCGACGCCGAACTGGATGAGGGTGCCATCTGGGAGGCCGTGCTGGACTCGAACGTTGCTGATCTTGGTGAGATCGTCTGGATCGTTGACCTGAACAGGCAGTCCCTTGACCGGGTGGTTCCAAACATTGCTGCTGGCAAGATCGAGCGTCTTTTCGAGGCCGCTGGCTGGCAGGTCATCACCGTGCGCTTCGGTCACCTCTTGGAAAGCCTCATGGACAGGACAGGAGGCGACGCGCTCCGGAAGCGCATTGTTGAGATGTCCAATCCCGAGTACCAACGGCTACTGCGTTGCTCCGCCGAAGAGCTGCGCCGGAGGCTCCCTGGTGAGGGCGCAGTGGGTGCGGCAATCGCGGAACTTATTGCCGGCGTCGAGGACCAGACCCTGACCCAGGCCATCAGGAACCTGGGCGGGCACGACCTCGCCGCGTTGCGCGAGGCCTACTCCCGGATCGATGACACCCGTCCCACGGTCATCATCGCCTACACCGTCAAGGGCAACGGACTGCCCACCGAGGGCCATCCGCAAAACCACTCCTCGCTGCTTACCGTCGATCAATACCGCCAACTCGCAGACACAATGGGCGAAGACCCCGACTCACCATGGGCGCGGTTCGATCCCGTAACCACTGAGGGGCAGCTGGTACGGACCACAGCGGAAACCCTGCGGCGCACGGTTGAACCCGCGGTTGCCCCGCCCGCAGTACCGGCAGATTTCGGCAGAACTCCCTCGGGAACAGCCACCACACAGGCAGCCCTGGGCCGCACTTTGCTGGACGTCACCCGTGCGGCGCCCGCCGTCGCCCGTCGATTGGTGACTGTCAGCCCGGATGTAAGTTCCAGCACCAACCTTGCCGGCTGGCTGAACAAGGTGGGCGTATGGTCAGTGGAAGAGCGCCCTGACTGGTTCAGCGACGACACCGAGACCGTCATGCACTGGCGGGAAAAACCTACCGGGCAGCACATCGAACTTGGCATCGCCGAGGTAAACCTTGTCAGCCTCCTCGGCGAGCTTGGCGCAACCTGGAGCCGCTGGGGCCAGCCGCTGTTCCCGATCGGCGTGCTCTATGACCCTTTCGTCGAGCGAGCCTTGGAACCATGGTCCTACGGCATCTACGCCGGCGGTCAGTCAATCCTGGTAGGTACGCCGTCGGGCGTCACGCTTGCTCCCGAAGGCGGTGCGCACCAGTCCATCAAGACGCCGTCCATCGGCATGGAACAGCCCGGCTGCACCAGCTACGAACCAGCCTTCGCCATCGACGTCGAGTGGACGCTGCTCGCCTCCATGTCCCAACTCGGGAGACCGGGCGGCAAATCCGCCTACCTGCGGCTCTCCACAAAACCCATCGACCAACAACTGGCTGCCGTCCCGGAAGATCCAGCCGCGCGTGAGCGTCGCCGTCGCCAAGTGGTCGCGGGCGGCTACATGCTCCGCGCGGCGGCGACACCGTGCGCGACAATCGTCGCCATGGGCGCCATGGTCCCGGAAGCGGTTGTGGCCTCCGAGCGACTCGCCGCCCAAGGCACCCCCGTGGACGTCATATGCGTCACGAGCCCCGGCCTGCTCTACGACGCCCTGCAAGGCCGCAATGGGCAGAACCCGGACGCACCGTCCTGGATCCTGGACCAAATCCTGCCTTCAGGGCGCGCCGTCCCCATGGTCACCGTGCTCGACGGCCACCCCCACACACTCGCGTTCCTCGCCGGTGTGCATCAAGTCAAAAGCCGCAACCTCGGCGTAGACACTTTCGGCCAGGCTGGCGGCCTCGAGGACGTCTACCGCTACCACGGGATCGACATCGACAGCATCGTCCGCGCTGTCCTGGATTTGGTCCAATGACAGAGGCTCGGGATCACCCCTTGAAAACCGGCGCCCGCTTCTCCTGGAAAGCCCGGAAGCCCTCGGCGTAATCCTCGGTCTTGCAGAGGCGGGCCTGCTCAGTGTTTTCCTCGGCCATTGATGCCCAGAGGCCCAGGCGCTGATCACGGATGTGGGCCACAAGTTCCTTGGAGGCCTTGAAAGCCTCAGTGGCTCCGGTAGCCACCCTCTCGACGATCGCTCGCGTCATGGCAAGCAACGCATCATCGGGCATCGCACGGCTGAACATTCCCCGTTCAACGGCCTCGGAGCCAGAGATCAGATCGGCTGTGTAGATCAGGTCCAGTGTGCGATGCATGCCCAGGCGCTCAGTGAAGTACCAGTGCCCGCCGGAATCCAGGGTGGCGCCCAGCTTGGCGAAAGGTGAACCAAATTTGGCATTCTCCCCCACATACACCACGTCCGTGGCCAACAGCAGTCCGAGACCGACACCCAGGCAGGCACCGTGCGCAGCAGCAAAAGTGGGTGCAGGGAATGCGGCCATCTTCTTCAGGAGCGGCTCCACCAGCCCACCGAGATACGCCTGCGCGTCATCGGTTTCGGGGGTAACGCCGGCAATGTCGCGGCCGGCGCAGAAGGCTCGCCCCTCTCCGCGAAGCAGCAGCGCCCGCACCTCACCGCGCGAGGCGGCGGCAGCGGCGTCGTAGTACGCCTTGTCCAATTCGGCAAGCGCGTCCTCGTTGAGCGAGTTCAGCTTTTCGGGGGCATTGAGGACAATTTCGGCAATGCCGTTGGCAATGGAGAGCTCGATCATGGGGGACTCCTTAGACGTCGAAGTCGACAGTAACTTCTTCGCTGGTGGGGTGGGACTGGCAGGTGAGGACGTAGCCCTTATCCAGCTCGTCCTGCTCGAGGGCGTAGTTCTCATCCATGGACACCGTACCCGTCACCAGCTTGGCGCGGCAGGTGCCGCAGACCCCGCCCGCACACGCGAACGGAACATCGGGGCGGACACGAAGGGCAGCATTGAGGATGGACTCGCGAGCATGCGTGGGACTCGCCACCTCGCCGGTCAAGCCGTCCAGCTTAAACGTGATCTTGTACGTTTCCTTCGACTCGTCCTCCACAACGGGACGGCCGGCATTGCCCTCAGGGCGGTCAGGACGACCAGTGGTGAACAGCTCGAAACGAACGTGCTCGGGCTTCACACCACGGGCAGCGAGTGTGTCGCGGCACAGTTGGACCAGCTCGAACGGCCCACACAGGAACCACTCGTCCACATCCTCGGAATGGATGGCACTGCTCAGCAACGCCTGCAGCTTCTCGGAATCGATGCGGCCGGTCATCAGCGGCGCGATCCGCTGCTCGCGGGACAACACGTGGTGCAGCGCCAGGCGCGAAGGGTACTTGTCCTTCAGGTCCGCCAGTTCCTCCAGGAACATGACGTCCATGGCGGCTTTGTTGGCGTAGATCAGGTCAAAAGTGGTCTCAGGGTTGGCGGCCAGCAGTGTCCGGGCAATCGCGATCACGGGCGTGATGCCCGAGCCTGCAGCGATCGCAACGAAGTTCCCGGGCTCCCCCGCCAACTCCTCGGGGTGGTTCATGGAGTTCATGACATTGTGCTGGACCGCCGAGCCGTCCTTGCCGTGCCGCGAAATGAAAGCACCCTGCGGGCTCATCACGTCCAGGACGTCGCCGGCCTTCAACTCCGCGTTGGCCCAGGTGGAGAAAGTGCCGCCCAGGTCCTTTTTGATGGCCACCCGGATCTCGCTGCTGCCATCCGCGAAACTGCGCGGCTCTGCACAGATCGAGTAGCTGCGGCGGACCTCGTGCTGCTCACCATTCTCGTCCGGCAGCGTGGTGCGCAACGCGACGTACTGGCCTGGGAGATAGTCATACTGACCAGCCAGCTCGGCAGGAACAGCGAACGTCACCTCGATTGCGTCGTCCGTAAGGCGCCGGACTTCCGAGACGGTCAGGGAATGGAAAGACGCACGACGGCGGCTGGCCGTCTGGGTTTCGGTGGTCATGGAATTCCTTAGAGGACTTTGAAGTAGTCGAACGGTTCCTTGCAGTCCTGGCAGACGAACAACGCCTTGCAGGACGTGGAACCAAAGCGGGTGAGCTCCTTGGTGTTCAACGACGAACACTGCGGGCATTTCACAGCCAGGTTCAAACGAACGGGACCGGAGTGGCCCCCGGCTTTTGAATGGCCACTTGGAGGGGCGATCCCGTACTCCTGCAGCTTGGCCTTGCCGGACTCCGTCATCCAGTCCGTGGTCCAGGCCGGGGAGAGCACCAGGTTGACGTGCACACTCGCGTAGCCCTCCTTTTCGAAGGCCCTCCGCACATCGTCAGCAATCGCGTCCATCGCCGGGCAGCCCGAGTACGTGGGCGTGATGGTGACCTCGACGGCGGTACGTGAGGTGCCGCCGTCGTCCGCTTTGTCCGTGGGCTGCTGCGCCTCCGTGGCCTCGACGACCTGGACGCCGCGGAGAATGCCGAGGTCCTCGATGGTGAGGACCGGGATCTCAGGATCGCAGACCGTGGACGCGATGTCCCAGGCCCGCTGCTCTTGTGTCCGCATCTGCGTCCCTGACAGGCTCGTCATGGTGGTCACCAGCTCGCGCCGGGGTGTTCGCGGGCCAGGACCTGCATCTCAGCGAGGATGTAACCCAGGAACTCGGAGTGCTTGCCACGACGGCCGCCACCGAGTGCTTGCGGGACGGCGGGGATGTCCAGTTCGGCTTCGGCCATGATCTCGCCGGTGAGCCGATCGAATTCAGCTCGCAGGCTAGAGGGCTGAACAGTCACGCCAGCCTCGGCCAGGCGTGTAGTGAGCTCATCGTCCTCGAAGAGTTCGTCCACATAGGGCCATACGAGCTTGAAGCCCTGGATGATGCGGGCGCGGGATTCGTCCGTTCCGCCAGCCAGGCGCAGCACCCACTGGGCGCTGTGGTCGCGGTGGTAATCCACTTCCTTCACGGCTTTGGCGGAGATGGCTGCGAGGGTGGGATCAGTGGAGTCCATGAGCCGCGTGTAGAGCTCGTACTGGTAGTAGCTGACGATGAACTGGCGGGCGATGGTCACCGCGAAGTCCCCGTTGGGCTGCTCGAAAAGGTGTGCAGAACGGAATTCGTGTTCGCGGCGGAAGTACGCCAGATCGTCCTCGGACTTGTCCCACGCGGCACCGGCGTAGGTCAGGAACGAGCGCGCGTGGCCCAACTGGTCCAGCGCAATGTTGCCGAGTGCGATGTCTTCCTCGAGCTCAGGAGCACGGGAAATCCAGTGGCCCAGGCGCTGGGCGAGGATCAGTCCGTCGTCGCCGATCCTCAGGGCAAACTCGGCAACGTCCTCGCTCGGCTTGACCTGTCCACGCCGTACTTCAAGGGCGATGTCCTCCGGACGGAGGGCGTTGCCCGGCGTGATGCGGGTGGCGCTGGCTGAACCGTCGCCGGAGGCTCCCGCTCCGTGGACGCCCACGGAGATATCGCCGTGGCCTTCAATAGCGAAGTCAGTGTCTTTATCAGTCATCACAGGTGCTTCACGCCTTCGCTCTTGGTGTAATACGTTGCGTGGCGGTAGTCCTTGCCTTGCGGCGATTCGAAGAAGGCACCCTTGGAATCGGGATCGCTGGAGGTGATTGCCTCGGCGGGGACAACCCAGATGGAGACGCCTTCGTTGCGGCGGGTGTAAAGATCGCGGGCATTCCTGAGGGCCATGGCGGCATCAGGAGCGTGCAAAGATCCGGCGTGCACGTGGGACAGTCCACGACTGGAGCGCACGAAGACTTCCCAGAGGGACCAGGGGGTCTCGTGGTGCTGTTCAGTAGCGGCTGCGACTTTGGGCGCCTCGCGCTTGATCTCGCTGGCCGAGCTTGCCGGTTCTTCCGGGTTACCGTGGGGAGCCATTATGCTGCGTTCACTTTCTCTGCTTGCTTGCGGGCGTAGGCAACGGCTGCTTCGCGAACCCAGGCACCGTTTTCGTGTGCCTCGCGGCGGCGCTCGACGCGCTGCGAGTTGCAGGGGCCGCGGCCGGCCAGGACTTCCTTGAACTCGTTCCAGTCCAGGGGTCCGTGCTCCCACTTCTTGGTTTCTTCGTTGAAACGGATGTCCTTGTCAGGCAGGGTCAGGCCGAGGACCTTGACCTGCTCCACCATCATGCCGACGAACCGGCTGCGCAGTTCATCGTTGCTGAACCGCTTGATGTTCCAGGCCATGGACTGCTTGGAGTTGGGTGAGTCATCATCCGGCGGGCCAAACATCATCAGCGACGGCGCGTACCACCGGTTCACTGCTTCCTGGGCCATCTGCTTCTGCGCAGGCGTGCCGTTGGAAAGTTCCAGCAGGATCTCGAAACCCTGGCGCTGGTGGAAGGACTCTTCCTTGCAGATGCGCACCATTGCGCGGCCGTAAGGACCGTAGGAGGCGCGGCACAGGGGCACCTGGTTGCAAATGGCGGCGCCATCCACAAGCCAACCGATGGCTCCCATGTCCGCCCAGGAAATCGCCGGGTAGTTGAAGATCGACGAGTACCGGGCTTTGCCGGCAATGAGGTCTTCCATCATCTTGTCCCGGGTCTGCCCCAGGGTCTCAGCTGCCGAGTAGAGATACAGGCCGTGGCCTGCCTCGTCCTGGACCTTGGCCATGAGGATGGACTTGCGCTTCAGGCTCGGAGCGCGGGTGATCCAGTTGGCTTCCGGCTGCATGCCGATGATTTCCGAGTGCGCGTGCTGCGAGATCTGACGCAGCAAAGTCTTGCGGTAAGCCTCCGGCATCCAGTCGCGCGGTTCGATGCGCGAGTCTTCCGAGATGATGCGATCAAAGTACGCTTTCCCGGCTGCCTCCCGCTCCTGCTCTTCCGGGGACAGCTCAGCGGGCACTGATTGCAGATTCTGCGATGCCATGGTTGCTCCTAATAAATTACCGACCGTTCGTTCAGAATATGCGGAGCGGGCGTTTTCAGTCAAGCGTTCGGCTGTGGTTGGAGGTGACCTGGGGCGGCCGCTCACATCCTGCTGGATCATTCGAGCGATGAGCAGTGACAGTCCGGGCAGGGACCCGGCTCGGGTTGCGTGCCACTCGGAATGATCCAGCAGAATCCTTCACCCCAGGCTTACCCGCTGTTCACGGCGGCCCGAAACAGTGGAACCATGACTGATCTCTCACGCCGCGCCCTCGTCAAAACATCCTTAACCGGCTTGGCTTTGGCTGGCCTCGCAACCGGTACCGCCGCACCTGCTCCCGCAGCCATCCCCCTGATCCGCAAACGCCTCACGCTCCCCACGGGAATCGCCACTGGGGATGTCACCACCGATTCCGCTGTCCTCTGGTCACGCGCCTCGGGCCAGGGCCGATTGAGCGCCAGGCTGCAAGCAGTGGATAGCGCAGGCGAAGTTCTTCGCGGACGCTACGGATTCAGCCGCACCATCCAAGGCCCCCTCGCTACCGAAGCCAGCGACTTCACCGCCAAGATCCACGCCAAAGGACTTCCTGCGGGAACCCGCTTCGCCCTTGAACTTAACTTCGAGGACGAGAACGGACTCGGCGAGGCAGTCATGGGGACGTTCACCACAGCCCCCGGCTCATCGGTAAACAACGGTGCCGGGAACGGCGGCCCTGAAGACGAGCGCGAAGGCCGCAAGCCGTCGTCGTCCTCGCAGTCCTTTGTGTGGACCGGCGACACCGCCGGGCAGGGCTGGGGCATCAATGAGGAAATCGGCGGCATGCGGGGCTACAAAGCAATGCACGCAACGCGCCCGGACTTCTTTATCCACTCGGGGGACACCATCTACGCCGACGGCCCCATCGCCACCACGGTCACCGAGAAGGACGGTCAGGTATGGCGGAATATCGTAACTGAGGAAGTCTCCAAGGTTGCCGAAACCCTTAAGGAATACCGGGGACGGCACCGCTACAACTCGCTGGACGCCAACATGCGGGCCATGTTCGCCGAGGTCCCTGTGATAGCCCAATGGGATGACCACGAGACACACAACAACTGGTACCCCGGCCAGATCCTGGACGATGACCGCTACACGGAACGCAACGTGAATGTCCTGGCCGCCCGCGGCCGGCAGGCCTGGCAGGAGAACATGCCGATCGCAGACTCCGCGGCGTTATGGCGCCCGGGAACGTTCGACGCCGGCCAGTACCAACCTGCGCGCATCTACCGGAAGATTTCGCGCGGCCCGCAGCTGGACATCTTCTGCCTGGACATGAGGACCTACAAGTCCCCCAACACCGACGGCAAAGAACCGTACGCCACCAACATCCTCGGCCAGGAGCAGGTGGATTGGCTGATCAAGGAAGTACGCCAGTCAAAGGCAACGTGGAAGGTGATCGCAGCTGACCTGCCGCTGGGCATCATCGTGCCCGATGGTCCGGTGAACCAAGAGAGCCTCTCCAACCGGGATAACGGTGCTCCGCTGGGACGCGAACTGGAAATCGCCGGCGTGCTGAGCGCTTTCAAGCGGGACGGCGTCAAGAACACTGTGTGGCTGACGGCGGACGTGCACTACTGCGCAGCCCATCACTACTCCCCCGAACGAGCGTCTTTCACCGATTTCGATCCCTTCTGGGAGTTCGTGGCTGGCCCCATCAACGCTGGCTCGTTCGGACCCAACGACATGGATGGAACTTTTGGGCCGGAAGTGGTGTTCGCCAAGGCTGGTCGCTTCCCGGGCGAATCTCCACGCGATGGCGAGAACCAATATTTCGGGCACGTGGATCTTGCCGCCGACAGCACCTTCACCGTAAGCCTCCGCAACGCCAATGGGGCTGTGCTGTTCTCGAAGACCCTCATCCCGCAGCGCTAGCCCAACTGAGCCGCAGCAGAGCGCGTTCTGAGCTCTCAAAACGCGCTCAGCTGCGACTTAGATGGGGTCTCACAGGACGATAGAGTCTCACGGGACGTTACCTTTGTGTGTTGCCGGTCACTTAAGCACACTTTCGGCGTATGCTCTCCTCAGCGCAAAGGCAAGATGCGTTGTTCGCTTTTGGTGGGGCCACTTTCGAAGGCAGGGGTTCAGTGGCAGGAGTGAAGCACGAGGTTCTTCCGGTGCGCTCGTGGTCGCGGCAGGGTATACCGCTTTTCCTTGTAGCAGTGGGAGTGTGCGCAGTCTTTTTGGCCGTAGGGCTCGGAAGCGGTATCGGCACACCCACAGCTCAGCTGGCAGGCGACTTTGCGATCCTTATCGCCGCCCTGACTGCGCTGATGACACACACACGCGCGGCTCTACATGGACACGGCAATACAAAAGCCCGTTGGTTCGTGGTTGCCGGTTTGGCTCTCTGGTCCTGCGGCCAAGCACTCTGGACATTCAACGGCATAGTGCTGGACCACGCCTACCCCTTCCCTTCGGCTTCGGACATCGGATTCGTCGGCTATGCGCTGCCGGTCGCCGTCGGACTTGTCCTGCTTTCCAAGGGCGGCAGCGTCCGCATGTCGGTTCTCCGCACTGTCCTGGACGTCGGAACGGTAGCCAGCGCGGTTCTCTTCATCGCGTGGGGCGCAGTGCTGGGCCCGCTGATCGCGGCAGGAAACGTTGACATCCTGGCCTTTCTGACCACGCTGGCCTACCCCTTYGTTGACGTGGTTATGGTTTCGCTGGTGATCGTGCTGACCATGCGCGCCGCCCGTGGCCGGCGCCTTCCGTGGCTGTGCCTGGGCCTGGGCTTCCTGGTGCTCGCGTTGACTGACCTGACCTACGTCCGGCTTACCGCCGAAGGCGTCACAGGTGTGACCGGATCCCCCTTGGCGCTTGGCTGGGTAGCAGCTTTCCTGCTCATCGGGTTCAGCCCCCTGGCTCCAGAGGCCAGCAGCAGCAAGAAAGACGGGCGCACGTATGCTGCGGCCTTGGAACTCCTTCCGTACATTCCCGTTTTTGGTGCAGTCCTTTTCAACCGCAGCCGGGCCATCAACCTGGGAGACCCGATCCTGCTGATCACGGGCCTCCTGGTCTTGGTGTTCGTCATCGTGCGGCAGGTGCTGATCGTCGTCGAGAATGTGAGCCTTACGCGGGACCTGGAGTCAAAGGTGGCTGCCCGTACAGCCGAGCTTGAGGGCTTGGGAGCGATCGTGAACTCCTCCGGTGACGCCATCATTGGCAAGACGCCTGAGGGCGAGATCCTCAGTTGGAACCCGGGGGCTGAGCGGATTTTCGGCTACACGGCAGAGCAGGCCATAGGCAAGAACAGCGACTTCTTTATCCCCGGGGAATTGCGGGAAGCAGAACACGAGGCCCTTCGGACAACTGCCGAAAGCGGTGCCGTTCAAAACTTTGAGACCCTTCGCCAACGCGGAGATGGCGTCATCATTCCAGTTTCCGTAACTCTTTCCCCTGTCCGCGGCGAATCAGGCTTCAGGGGTGTCGCCACAATTTCCCGGGACATCACGGACCGCAAAGCTTCCGAAGCCGAACTCCTGGCTGCCCGGGAAGCCGCCTTGGAATCGAGCAGGCTCAAGTCGGAGTTCCTGGCCACCATGAGCCACGAGATCAGGACTCCCCTGAACGCCGTGATCGGCCTGACATCGCTCATGATGGACACCCGCCTGAACGAGGTCCAACGGCAGTACGCCCAGGGAGTTAAAGGCGCCGGAGAGGTTCTCCTGACTCTGATCAACGACATCCTGGACTTCTCCAAGCTGGAAGCCGGGAAGGTGGACCTGGACATCACGGCGTTCGATCCCCGCGCGCTGGTGGAGGAGGTTGCAGGGCTGGTTGCCGAACAAGCCCAAAGCAAGGATCTTGAGCTGATCTCCTACTGCCACCCCAACGTGCCGGAACGGCTCATGGGCGACTCCGGGCGGATCCGCCAGATCCTGCTGAATCTGTCATCCAATGCAGTCAAGTTCACCCCATCCGGCGAGGTGGAGATCCAGGTCTCCGTGGTCAACCAGGATTCAAACAAAGCCTCCCTGCGGTTTGAGGTCCGCGACACGGGAATCGGCATCAGCGCCGAAGACCACCACCGGTTGTTCGAATCCTTCGCCCAGGCAGATGCCTCCACCACCCGCCGTTACGGCGGCACGGGCCTCGGCCTGGCCATCTCGCGGCGACTGACCGAAGTCATGGGCGGCGAAATCGGCCTCGACAGCGAAATGGGAGTAGGCAGCAAATTCTGGTTTGTCCTGGAACTGCCTGTGGGCCCACCCGCCACGGACACCGGGCTCCTGCCTGCCTCGCTCGCGGGCCAAAAGGTCCTGGTGGTGGACGACAACGCCACCAACCGCTTGGTACTGGAGACACAGCTTGCAAGCTGGGGCATGCAGCCGGTGGCAGTCGCAGATGCGCGCACCGCTATGGACGAATACCGGCTGGCCGTTTCGAACCACCACCCTTACGACATCGCCGTGGTGGACATGTGCATGCCCGACGTCGACGGCCTGGAGCTGGCCCGCCAAATCAAGGAAGAAAGCAACGGCTCGGGCGGCCCGGGGATCATTCTCCTGACCTCCACCATGCAAGTGAACAAGGCCGATCTTACGTCCGCGGGAATCCGCGAGTACCTCACCAAGCCCGTACGGAGCTCCGAGTTCTACAACCGGCTCCTGCGGCTCCTGGCCACGAAAACAATGGGCAAGCCAGCGCCCCTTGGAACGCAGCCCGAGCTGCCGCCCCGGGACCCGGAACTCCGCCTCGGCAAACTTCTGGTGGCTGAAGACAATGAGGTCAATCAGCTGGTGGCCCGCGGGATGGCGAACAGGCTCGGCTACGAAGTAGACATCGTCGACGACGGCGCGCAAGCCGTTGCTGCGACACTCACCGGAAACTATGCTGCCGTTCTTATGGACTGTCACATGCCGGTGATGGATGGCTTTGAGGCGACAAAGACGATTCGTTCCCGGGATGCCAAGACCGTGAGGATTCCCATCATTGCCATGACGGCCGGGGCCCTGAATGAGGACCGCGAGCGCTGTTTCGCCGCCGGCATGGACGATTACATCAGTAAACCTGTGGATCTGGACAAGCTCCGCGACATCCTGGCCCGGTGGGTGCCGCAGGAGCGGTTGGAGCCCCAGCTGCAGCTGGCGGAAGCACCGCCGTCGAGCGCTGTTGTTTTGGACGCTTCCGAGTCCGGCCACGCTGCCGAGCCTGACGACGCCGGCAGTACCGTCCTGGACGAGGACAGGCTGCAGATTCTGCGTGAACTTGGGCCGGCGGACGGTATGGGCCTGCTGCCCGAAGCCATCAGGGCCTTCCGTGAGGAAGCCCAGCGTGCACAGGAGAAATTGCGTTCGGCCCTTGAAAGCGGGCAGGCCAACGCGGTGGAGGCCGCCGCCCACAAACTCGCGGGGGCCGCGGCCAACATCGGCGCTACAGGCGCCGCCACCTTGGCCAAGGACTTGGAACGGCTCGGCCGTGAGGCGGGCCCGGATGTTGCAGCAGATGGAACGCCTGTACTTGATCAACTGAATTCGGAACTCGCACGGGTGGATGGGGCACTCGCGCGCACATTATTGGGAGCCCCATGAAAGTATTAATCGCCGACGACGACCAGATTTCCCGGATGATCACCAAGGCCGCCGTCGAGCAATCCGGTCATGACTGCATCGTGGCAGTGGATGGCGACTCGGCCTGGGACCTTTACCAGGCACATGCTCCGGCGGCCGTGGTGACGGACCTGATGATGCCGGGTTTGAACGGCTTGGATCTTTGCCGGGCGATCCGCGAGCGCGAGCAGGACACCTACACCTACGTGATCCTGGTGACCTCCCACGGTTCGCGAAAGGACGTCCTGGCAGGCATGGAGGCCGGCGCGGACGATTACGTCACCAAACCGTTGGACCCCTTCAACCTGCACATTCGCCTGCTTGCCGCACAACGCATCACCTCGCTGCACGCAGACCTCGCAAAGTATCGAACGGCGCTGACAAAACAGGCCCGGACCGACCCCCTGACCAAGCTGAACAACAGGCTCAAGCTGACCGAAGACCTGGGACAACTGCACGGCAGAAGTGACCGCTACTCGCGGGACTATTGTCTGGCGATGGTGGATGTGGACAACTTCAAGAGCTACAACGATATTTACGGCCACCAGGCGGGAGACGCCGCATTGGTGGCCATCGCTTCGACACTTGCCGGCGAGGTCCGCCAGTCCGACGGCGTGTACAGGTTCGGCGGCGAGGAGTTCCTCTTGGTCCTTCGGGAGCAGACGGCCACTGGCGCCGAAGTGGTCATGGAGCGGATTCGGGCAGCTGTTCATGCGCTGCAGATCGAGCACTCCGGGGACCCCGACGGCATACTCACCATCAGCGCCGGTGTCTCGGCATTCGCTGATGGGCACCGCGCCGGGACGGAGCAGTTGCTGCGCGAAGCGGACCTTGCTCTGTACGCGGCAAAGGCATCGGGCCGGAACCGCGTCACGTTGGCCAGCACGCTTTCGCAGGGCGTGGACTAAGCATCTGGGCGCTCTGAGCGAAATCGCTGGTTCCTTGTCAGAGGCCGTCTATAGAGTTGCCGTATGAGCCACACTTCCTCCGCGCCTGCCGCTGTCCCTGCCAACGGTTCAGCGCCGCAGCCGCCTGTTGCCAAACGTGTCCCCAGCCGCCGCGAACACCACGGTGACGTCTTTGTGGACAACTACGAATGGCTCCGGGACAAGGAATCCGCAGAGGTAGTGGAGCACCTCAAGGCAGAGAACGCCTATCAGGAGGCTGTCACCGCGCATCAGGCACCGCTCCGGGAAGCAATATTCCAGGAGATCAAGGGCCGCACCCAGGAAACTGATCTGTCCGTACCCAGCCGTAAGGATGGCTGGTGGTATTACAGCCGTTCAGTGGAGGGCAAGGAATACAGCATCCATTGCCGGGTGGTGGCGCGGAACACTGGTGACCCCGTAACTGACTGGACTCCGCCATCCGTTGAGCCGGGCGTGGAGATCCCGGGCGAGCAGGTGCTTTTGGACGGAAACGTGGAAGCCGAGGGCCAGCCTTTCTTCAGCATCGGTGGCGCTGCCGTGACCATCGACGGCAACCTTTACGCGTACGCGGTGGATAACTCCGGCGACGAACGATTCACACTGCGGATCAAGGACCTCCGGACGCGCGAACTCCTGCCGGACGTCATCGAGAACATCTTCTATGGCGTGGCGTTCTCCCCCGACGGCACCCGTATCTTCTACACCGTGGTGGACGATTCCTGGCGCCCCTACCAGGTCAAGTCACACGTCTTGGGCACGCCGGTTGCCGAAGATGAGGTTCTTTACCAGGAGGACGACGCCGCCATGTGGTTGGGCTTCGATCTCGCCTCTGACCGCCGCCACCTTGTGCTCAGCATCGGCTGCTCCGAGTTCAGCGAGACCCGGCTGCTCCGTTTTGATGATTACGACGCCGGGCTCAGCACGGTCATTCCCCGCGAGGAACACATTCTTTATGAGGCCGAGCCCTTCCTCCTGGCTGGCAAGGAGACCCTGCTCCTGACCCACAACAAGGACGCCATCAACTCGATGGTGAGCCTGGTTGACCCGTTCGAGCTCACCAAGCCGCTGGCAGAGCAGCACTGGCGGACAGTCGTCGAGCATTCCGACGACGTCCGCGTCAACGGCGCGGGCGTCACGTCCACGCACCTCGTGCTGTCCATCCGGAAGGACACCATTGAGCGTGTTCAGGTGCTGCCACTCGCAGGCCTGGGCACCCCGGAGCAGGCCGCGCCCGTGGAGCCGGCCTTCGACGAAGAGCTCTATACGGCCGGCGTTTCCAGCTCCGACTATGAGGCCCCCGTGATTCGCATGGGCTACACGTCCTACTTCACACCGTCGCGCGTCTACGACTTCGTTCTGCCCACTCCTGAGCTGCCATCAGGCCAGCTGCTGCTGCGCAAGGAAAGTCCGGTCCTGGGCGGTTACTCCGGCGAGGATTATGTGGCAACCCGTGAGTGGGCAACCGCCGACGACGGCACCCGGATTCCGCTGTCAGTGCTGCGCCACATTTCGGTACAGCAGGACGGCACGGCAGCTGGCTTGGTGTACGGCTATGGCTCGTACGAGATGAGCATGGACCCGGGCTTCGGCGTTGCCCGCTTGTCGCTGTTGGACCGCGGGATCGTCATGGTCATTGCGCACATCCGCGGCGGTGGTGAGCTGGGCCGTCACTGGTACGACGACGGGAAGAAGTTCAGCAAGAAGAACACTTTCACGGACTTCATCGCGGCCACCGACTGGCTGGCTGGTTCCGGCTGGGTGGACCCCTCCCGGGTTGCTGCCATGGGTGGTTCCGCTGGTGGCCTGCTCATGGGTGCCATCGCCAACATGGCTCCTGAAAAGTACGCGGCAGTGGTGGCTCAGGTGCCGTTCGTGGATCCATTGACCAGCATCCTGGATCCCGAGCTTCCCTTGTCGGCCTTGGAATGGGAAGAGTGGGGCAACCCCATCACCGATCCCGCGGCCTATGCCTACATGAAGTCCTACACTCCATACGAGAACGTACGGAGCGTGCCCTACCCCAAGATCGCAGCCGTGACTTCCTTCAACGACACCCGGGTTCTGTACGTGGAACCGGCCAAGTGGGTGCAGGCACTGCGTTCGGCAACCACGGGCTCCGAACCGATCGTCATGAAGATCGAGATGGACGGCGGCCACGGCGGAGCGTCCGGTCGGTACGTGCAGTGGCGCGAGCGGGCTTGGGACTACGCGTTTGTTGCCGACTCGCTGCGTGCCACGGAACTGCTTCCTGGAGCGGGGCTCAAGTAGCGGTGGAACGGGAACATGAGGCGCTGCGCTTGGCCGCGAGCCTCGTTGCCGCCTCGCTTGCTCCTGGCGCTTTGAGTTTCGCTGAAAAGCTCCTCGTTCCGTTCCCTTGGCTGGGTTTCCTTCCGCATAGCCAGCGGGAGCAATTTGCAGCTGAGTCCCTCGCCCACTGCGCCGCTCCGAACAAGAAATCATCTTTGGAACGACAAACGCCCGAAGGGCTGGATTGACGTTCTCGCTGTGCAACGAAACATCGTCGCACAGGCTTGGGAACGGCTTACTTCCGACCGCGTGAATCGTTTGCTGCTGAGGATGGAGTAGGCGTCGAGGTAGTCACGGGCGTAGCCGCGGGAGTAGACGGCGAGCAGTTTCGATGCGACTGAATCTTTCAGTGACAGCACGGGTCCGACGTCCACGATTGCGGGTTTGTTCTCCCACCAGTCCAAACCGAGATCAATCACGACCGTCGCATCGTCCTTGGCCACCGTCAGGCTGGCGAACTCCTCGTATTGGCGGGTGATCTCCACTGAGTATCCAGCACCGACAAGTGCGTAGGTGATTTTGTCCACGGCGGCCGCGAAGGTCTCGGGAGTATGCCAGCGGTGCTGGGCGAACAGGTCAATGTCCTCAGACATTCTGTCGATCACGCCGTGTTCGGCAAGTGCCTGTCCACCGGCGAGGATGAACCCGTCCGTGGCAAGAACAGAGAGGGCTATTTCCGTTGCTACGCGTTGAGCGTCGTCCATCCAGGATGTTCCTTGCTTTCGCGGTGTATGGGCAGCTGGGGAAAGGCGTCATTCCATAGCTGCCGGCACCGAGCGGGCAATCGCATGGAAGGCCACAAAGCAACCAGCCTGTCGGGGTTGATGATCCGGGCCATCTCTTCAGCGGATCCTGAGTTCTGCAGTGTCAGCTGGTAGAGCGTCCTGCAGCTGGCGTCATCGCCGACGTCATAGCGACGCTCTGGGCCCCAGTCCAAGTGGATGGGCAGTACCACATCACCGGATGCTGGCCCTTTCAGGTCTTCCAGTGAATCAGGGACGAGGTAGACCAGGGAGTCGGCGATGGTGTGTCTGACCTCCGGCCCATATACGTACTCTCGCAGTCCGGCACGGACACGTTCAGCGACTGTGGTCCCTTCCCGGGCCGCTTTGGCGTGTGCCTGGTTCCATAGCTCGTCCTCAACACGGACCGAACGCCTGGGCGTGCCTGCCGACATTGTTGACCTTCTTCCAAGGGGCTTCCGTCCCATCTTACAAGGTGTCATGACACCTTGTAAGCCCATGAGCCCTGCAGATAGCTGGGATAGTTGGCCGGGCTCAAGTAGCGGTTAGTGCCGGACGAGCATGCTGATCCACATCGCGGCAAGCCAGTCCGAGAACCGTTCGTCGCTCCATCCGCGCTGGCCCACGAACCGGGTCCAGAGTGTGCCGTCCATGGTCGCGAACAGCACGTCGCGACATTCCTCCTCCGTGACGCCAAGCTGCCCGGTGGCCGCCGCAGCGTGTGCGTAGCGCGTTGCCACATCCAGGCGGCGGTCCGCCCATTCGGTGAGCATGGCGACGGCGTCGGGCTCGCTCGCTGCTGCTCCCGTGAGGGCCTCAAGGAGAGGGGCAATCCGCCGATTGCTCGCGCTCACGAATGCGGCGTGGCGTCGGATCCTGGCTGGCAGGTCCGGTTCGGTCAGGATGGCCTGCATTTCGGCCCTGTCATAGAGGGTCACGTCCGCCTCGTCGCCGCGGAAATCGACATACCAAACGTGCCGGAGCAGCGCGGCTTTCGTGCGGTACGTCGCGTAGACAGTTTCGACGGCGACGCCGGCCCGTTCAGCGACCTGCTTGACCGTGGTCTGCCCGTATCCCTGCGAGATAAACAGCTCGTTCGCCGCCGTGATGATGCTTCGTCGTGTTTCCGCAGCCTGCTGTTGGCGGCGGGTGGAATCGTACGACCTCTTGATTTTTGCGCCCATTGGGTACAGTATAACAGTATTCAAAACAGTCTCACTGTAATGGAGTTGGTCATGTCTACTGAGACCGATGCTTTCCTCACTGAAATAGTTCCCCAACAACAGGCCGCGGACAGTGCAATCCACGACGGCGACGCCGGCCCCCGCCTCGCGCTGTGGTCCAAGAACGACCCGCTGACGCTCTTCGGTGCGAGCCTAAGTGGCAGCGGCCGGGCGGAGCTTGAGCCCATGTTCCACAACGTCGCCTCGTGGTTTTCGCACTCGGATTCGTTCGATCTTGAGATCATCGCGGCCGGTGTAAGCGGGGACCTCGCCTACACGGTCGGCTACGAGCACAGCACCACCACCGTTGAGGGCACTCCCAGGAAATACAGCTTGCGGGTGACCCACGCCTACCGTCGTGAAGACGGCGCCTGGCGGATAGTGCATCGTCACGCGGATTTTCCAACGGCAGAGGCCAGCGTTCCGTTGCCCCCTGGTCGGGCTGATCCAATGACGGGCGAGCAACCGGTCATGGGTAAGGAGACCGAGGCCTTCCTCGCCGAGATCCTGCCGAAGCAGCGGGACATGACTGTGGCCCTGCACAAGGGCGACGTCACAGCACGCATCGCCTTGTGGTCGCACGCTGACCCCACCACCCTGTTCGGTGCGCACATCTCCGGAGCGGGCTGGAACGATCTGGAGCCCAAGTTCCGCCAGGAAGCCCGACGATTCGAAGGCGCCACCGGGTTCGAGTTCGAGGTTGTCGCGGCCGCTGCCAGCGGAAGCCTCGCATACATCGTTGGGTTGGAGCACAGCCACGCCGTTGTTGATGGGGTCCCGGCCGACTACACGATGCGAACAACGCACGTCTACCGCCGCGAGGACGGCGCCTGGCGGATCGTTCACCGGCACTCGGACCTTATTCCAGTTCAACGGTCCCGGTGACCACAGTGCCACCCTTTGTGGTGGCGGGCGTGGACCTTAGTCCTGGCGGGCCCGGAGCAAGGCGAAGTACCCCGGAATGAGATCCGGATCTGACGGGTTGCTCAGCGGCCGGGTCTCGATACTCGTCGCACCCTCCTCCAAAAGATTCCACTCCGCCGTCGGGAACGCCTTGGCGCGCTGGGCGGCGCCGAAGCGGCCCGGCATCGGCAAGCCCTTGATGGCCCACTCCAAGGGGGCAGGAATGGAGTCGCGGGTGGCTCCCAGGTGGCTGACGTAATCCACGGGGGTGCCTGGAAAGTTGGTTTCGGCCAGGAAAACGCTGCCGCGGGTCCCAACGACGGGCAGCAGGTTTGCGGCCAGAGCTGCCCTTCCTTTGGAATCGAGGACGTGCAGTACGCCCCGGATGAACACGTTGGCATCGCCTGCCCAGCCCGCAGCTTCAAGGGCCGTCACGACAGTCCGCGCAGCGTCAGGTGCCGTCATATCGCACACGGCGAATGACGCCGTCGTGACGTCCGCTGACTCTTGCCGGGCGCGATCTACGGCGTTCGCGGAGTAATCGAGCCCAAGGGCGTGCGGGAAATGATCGGCCAGCAGACGCGTGAAGCTGCCGTTGCCACACCCCACATCCACCACGGGAAGGGACTGATCCATCCGGGCGAATTTGGGCAGGTAGCCCTCAAGTTCATGAGAGCTGCCCGAATCCCACAACACATCCCCGGCGGCCCCGGTGGTCCGGACGCTGCCCCAGTAGCGATCCCACGCAGTGAGCGGGTCCTTGGGCGCCGCCGAGGAAAGCCTGATCAGGCGGGGAATCAGCAGGTATTTCCGGAGCGCGGAGAGCATGCTCCAAATATATGTGGCGCTATTGCTCTTTCAGCCAAAGCAGGGCTTCTGTTTCTGAAGTAAAGAACCTCGTGGGGCACGGGGGTTTCATGATGCCAATGAAGAAGTTGGCGATGACCCGGTCCACGGGGGACGAACCCCAGAGGGCGATACTTGAGGCCTGGCAGGGTTTGGCGAACACTGAACGGGCGCCCCGGGTGACGTCAGCCGTGGTAGCCATATCCACGATCATCGGGTGGCGCGCTTCGCCGCAGATCTCGTTGACCCGATCCATCGCCCTTTGCGCGTCCGCCTCCTGGATCCTGGATCCGCGCGGCCACGTTAGCCGCAGGATTCCCGTGTCTTCGAGTTCCAGCTCGAACGTCACCTCTTGGTGGTCCTGCGGTGTGGCTGGCTGGTTCACAGATCTCCTTGGAATTTCCTTACGGACGGCAGGAGGACCAAGCCTCCCCCTGGGCTTTCACCCTCTAGGCTGTCGAATCGGGCGCCGAATGTAAAGGCTATCTTCCCCGACGCAATGCCTTCCCCGGCGACGCAAATGAGCATCAAATGCCTCTGCAGGGCCGAAGCCCGCGGTGGCGCTGATAGTGTGTTGCCAAATCTGGAATTACGGTGGAACGAACGTTGTAACGGAGGGGGCTCAGTGGGTAAGAACGGGGCCGATGTGCAGCACGTTTCCCGCTCCGCCTTCGTGGCGGATTCAGACGCTGATCGTTTGGCCTTAACAAAGGCTGCGCTCAAGGCCGCAGGGTTCGAAGTTTTCGCCGCTGCAGACACCGCTTCCATGGCCGCGCGGCTGGAAGCCGGTATTCCCGCTGTAGTGGTGTTGGAAAACTCCCTGGCACATGGTCTTCGCAGTCCCGGTGTTCCTGTGCTGCTGCTCCTCAACGCCGGCGAATCGGTGGACCTCGAAGAAGCCCAAGCGTGGGGCGTCGTGGACTATGTGATCAACCCGGTGCGTGCCGATGAACTTGTTTACCGCGTTGAAACCTTGATCGGCAGGTCCCGGGAGCGTGCACGGTCCCGGGGAGAGGTAGAAGCCCTCAGGGAGAGCCTTCGGAACGTCTCATCCGCCATCCGGCAAACCAACGATCCCCAACTGATTGCCGACCACGTGGTGAGAGGTTTCGGCGAAGCCCTCGGCATGGACCACGTTTGGTTTGCTACCTTCCGGGACGAACGCGTTCCCTCAATCCGTGCCCAATGGAACCGCCCGGGCACGCCGATGCTTCCCGCCAGGTTGGGCGAGAGCGAGAACCTGATCGTAGAGGCAGCCAACAGGCTATGGGCCGAAGCTGACGTTCTTGCTGTGACCGATCACCGAACGCAACCGGAATCCAGGATTACCCAAGCGCTGAAGGACTGGTCCTGCGAGCTCAACCCGGTCTCGTCAGTTTTGCTGCCTGTCGGCGAAGGTGGTGCGGCCTTAGGCATCATCCTCCTCAGCACGGTGGAGGAACGGCACGATTGGACCCGGCCTGAGATCGCATTGATGCAGCACGTGGCCGGCAATGTGGCGCACGGACTCATTCAGGGCCACCTCATCAGCGCCCAGCAACGGGTACTGCACCAGCTCAGGCAGTTGGACAAGGCCAAGACTGACTTCCTGGCAACCGTCAACCATGAACTCCGGACCCCCCTGACCTCGATCACGGCCTACCTGGACATGATCAGGGATGGTTCGGGCGGCCCGGTTCCTGAGGGCATCAGCAAGATGCTGGACGTGATCGCAAGGAACTCCGACAGGCTCCGCCGGCTCATCGAGGACATGTTGACGGTGTCCATGCAGGACGGAAGCAACCTGGACCTCAAACCTGTGGACATCGCCAAGCTTCTCCAAGTAGTGGTGGCCACGCTGCGGCCTTTGGCCGAGTCACGGCACGTCGCTGTGTCCTTCACAGAGGGAACCGAGGACGTGGAGGTCACCGCCGATGAAGCCAAGCTGGAACAGGTCTTCACCAACATCGTGGCCAATGCCATCAAGTTCACCCCGGCAGGTGGACGGGTGGGCATCACGAGTTCGATGTTCGCATCGGCAGACGGTGGCCGTGCAGCATTGGTCAAAGTGGCGGACACAGGCTTGGGCATCCCCGAACACGATCTTCCCCACATCTTCACGCGGTTCTACCGTGCCTCCAACGCCACGGCAGCTGCTGTTCCCGGAAGCGGCCTGGGGCTGGCGATCGCCCAGGACATCATCAGCCGCCATATGGGACGGATGATCTTCGACTCCAAGCTGGGCTCCGGGACTACGGTGTCCGTTGAATTGCCGGTTGGTGGTCCATAAGGGCGGCTTTGGTGACCCCGAAGGGCCCCGTTTAGTGCCCCGTACCAGCCAGTTGACCGCCCGCAATTATCAGTTGACTGCCCCCTCCTTGGCACTTGACGCCCTCATGGCGTCCTGTCCCCCTCCATGACACACTGGTCAACGGCTGCCCTGAAAGCTGACCCGCAAAGTCACTAATCTGCGACACAATCCGCAACAAAACTGATGCCCCGAGCAAAAGCCCAGGGCATCAGTTTGAGTCATCTGGCCTTGAGAGGCGCTCCCCCAATTTAGTTCGGCCACCAACCTATGGTGGTGGTATTCGTTTTGGTGGTTGTGCTGTTCGGCCACCAGCCGATTGCCGTACTGTTGCTATCCTGCGAAGGCTCGGCGTTAGCCGGAGCAGCCAGCCCCGTTACTGCCAGAACTGCTGCCATGAGCAGTGTTGCCGCAAATTTCTTCATCCGCTGTGCCCTTTCATACTGATGCGAATTACCGGTGTGACTTGAAAAAGGTCACGAGGCAAACTATACGAGCTTTTCTTCGCTATGGACATGGATAATGGGCACATGCAGAGTCCACAATTAACGCCTCATCTTGTAGCCGGACTCAATGCGCGCGCCAAATGGAAAGAACGTCACTTTGAAGAGGCCTTTCGCTTAGCCGGTGAAGCTGCACATCTTGCCATTGATGCCGGCGATGAACTGTCTTGGTGGAACATGCGTTACTTGCAGGCGGAATGCCTCCGGGACCAAGGCCGGATCGAGGAATATCTGGCATTGGCACTGGAACTGAATGATCACGAACTCACGGCCTCCTCGCCTGAGCTTGGCGCCAAAGCCGGGACCATGGTTGCCGTTGCCCTCCAAGGTCTGGGGCGTCTGGCCGAGGCCGCCGCCATGGCTGCGGATGCCGCCAAACTGGCTGCCCGCGACGCGGACTTGGTGTATGTGCAGATCCTGGCGCAGCGTGCGCTCATTGCCTCCCTTGCCGAAAGCCGGCTGCTGGACGATGCCTGGCGTGAATGCTTGGAGCTGGAATCCCTGCTGACCGAAGACATCGACGAAGACACAGCGGGCAAGGGCTATTGGGTGATCGGGAACGTTGCCTTCCTGGCAAACCGGGTTGAAGATGGCAGCCGGTACCACGATCTTGCTTCCGAACGGCTGTCCCCATCCAAGGACGTGGACTTGTGGGCACGCTTCAATCGCGCCTCGGCGGAAATGCGGCTTCAGGCCCGGCTGAGTGATGCCGCTACCCTGCGATGCATCGAGAGGGCCGAGCTCGCCACAGACATCGTGGGCGGTTCCGAGAGGGACCATTTGGAAATGTCCTTGGTCCGCGCCCACTGGAACTATCTCAACGGCGATATGCAGGAAGCCCTCACCATCCTTGAGCCCTTGTGTGCCCGGTCTTCCATCCTGGCCACCCAAACCTCTGCAGAGTCGCACTTCCTCTTGGCCAGGACTTTGCTCGCACTGGGCCGGCGGGAAGAAGCCGTCGCGACTTTCAGCGAAACCGCAAACCTTTTCGACCAGGCCGCCCTCCCTGATCGCAGCTCGGCCGTTCGTGCGTACCTCCGGGATATGGTTGATCAGCGAGGCGAACCGCACGGGGAGTGACCATGTCCGAGGAAAACTCGAATGCCGCACCAGATCCACGTCTGGGATTGCTGCTGGATGGCATCGTCAGGCTTGCCGCGGGAGACCTGAACACCAGGATTGAAATCTCAGATGCCCGCGACGAGATCGACGCCGTGATCATGGGCACCAACCTCCTTGCCGAGGACCTCCAGATTATCTATGAAGAGCTGGAGCAGCGGGTGGCAGACCGCACCCGGCAGCTGCACGAGGCCCACCGCGAAATGCAGCACATGGCCATGACGGATCCCCTCACAGGCCTTCACAACCGCTCTGCCTTCTCCACCGCGCTCGCGGAATCCCAGGCCAGAGGCCCCAATGGCAATCAACGGCCGGCCATCCTGCTGATGGACATGAACGGCTTCAAGGGCGTCAATGATTCCCTGGGCCACACCATTGGAGACAAAGTGCTGGAAACGGTGGCAGCCCGCATCAGTGCTGCCGTCCGCGAGGAGGACATGGTTGCCCGCATGGGCGGCGACGAATTCGCAATCCTGCTGCAGGACGTTACCCCGGCGAAGGCGGCGTCCATCGGTAATCGGATCCTGGCTGCATTGGACGGGACCATGGAGATCGACGGCCAACACGTACGGTGCGGCGCCAGCATGGGCCTTCGGATGGCAGATCCCGGCAAGAGTGCCGAGGAACTGATGATGGAAGCGGACATCGCCATGTACGAATCCAAGGCTGATGGTCGCGGCAAATTGAAGGTCTTTGATACCGACATGCTCCTTGCCCGGCAACTGCGCAACCAACTCGTGGGTGAGCTCAAAGAAGCGATCGCCGGTTCGCAGCTGGTGCTCTACTACCAGCCCATCATCCGCTTGGACACCCGCGGAATTGAAGGCGTCGAGGCCCTGGTCCGTTGGAAACACCCCACCCGCGGCATGATCATGCCGGATGAGTTCATTCCCATTGCCGAGGAAACGGGAATGATCTCCGATCTGGGCGGGTGGGTGCTGCGCACCGCCGTCGAGCAGTTGCAGCGGTGGCGCAGCGACCCCTTGACGGGGCGCCACGACTTCAACATGCRCATCAACGTGTCCGCCGCTGACCTCCAGCGTTTGGAGTTCGTGGAGGACGTACGCGAAGCCCTGACTTCGGCCGGGCTGGACCCGTCGCTGCTGGTTCTGGAGCTGACCGAGAGCGCCGTCATTCAAGGGAACGACCTTGACCGGTACACGCTGAACAGTCTTCGGCGGCTGGGTGTCGAGATGGAGATCGACGATTTCGGCACCGGATACTCCTCCATCGATTACCTCCGCCGTTTGCCCGTGCACGCCGTCAAGGTGGACAGAACGCTCCTCACGGCCCTCGGCAGCGATCCCGCGCAGCCCGCCCTCCTCGCGGCAGTCCTGCAGCTCATACGTGCGTGCGGCCTCGGTGCTGTGTGGGAGGGAATCGAAACAGCGGAGCAGGCAGACTTCCTGCTCAGCATTGGGTGCACCAGCGGGCAGGGCTACTACTTCAGCCGGCCACTGCCGGAGGCACAACTGACCGAACAGCTGAAGCACCACAAGACCTGGCCGATCCAGGATTAAACGCGCGACGGCGGTGGGCTGGCTTTAGGCTGCACCACGAGTTGGCCGGGACGTCAGGATCCCTTTTGGCGCGCGCGCCATTCGGAGTCGAGGATGGCATAGATATTTTCAGTGGCCCACTGGCCTTTGTAGTGCCAGTTGTCCACCAGGGTAGCCTCCAAGCGCATGCCTAAGCGTTTGCATATACCGGCGGAGCCAGTGTTGAGCGCATCGAGTTTCGCGTCTATGCGGTGGAAGTTCAAGTGGCCGAATGCCAATTTCATGACAGCTTCAGCCGCCTCCGTCGCTATTCCCTGACCCCTGCCCTCGGGGTGGAGGATCCAGCCAAGCTCAGCCTGGCCTGTTCCCTCCAGCCATTTCAGGACGATCTCACCCATAAGTCCCGGACGGTCCTGGCGTTCAATGGCGAGGCAGGCCCAGTCGCCTTCATGCTTGAACTGTGCATTGGCGTAGCGGCCCAGAACCTCCATGGACTGCGTCTTGGTCAGTTCATTGCGGAACAGGTATCGGGCGGTCTCCGGCAGCGACTGATAGGCGTGGAACCGTTCAAGATCCTCAGCCTGGAAGCGCCGCAGTATGAGTCGTTCGGTCATGATCGGAAGCTCAATTTCGGGCATGTCTTCGAGGCTACTAGGCGCCTCCAAATCCTCGCCCAAGCTTTGTCCAGTCTTGACAGTTGGCCGGATCTGGGATTACCTAATGAACATTCGGTAAATAAAGCTGGAGGCAATGACGCATGGTTGAAACAACCCTCTCCGGTGCAACGCACCACATCCTGACGAACGACTACGCGTCTGAATGGATGGGCATTGAGGTCCTTAAGATCGACGACGGCCATGCCACCATCCGCATGCACCTCCGCCAGGAAATGCTCAACGGATTTGGAATGGCCCATGGCGGAATGATCTTCGCCTTCGCGGACACCGCCTTCGCACTGGCCTGCAACCCGGCAAACCCCACGCCAAAGCAAGCTGCCAACATCACGGTGGCGTCCGGCGTCGACATCAACTTCATCAAGCCGGCGTTCGAAGGCCAGGTGATTACCGCCGTCGCAAACCGTCGCGCGAGTACCGGCCGCAGCGGCCTCTACGACATCCAGATCTACGCGGCTTCACCAGGCGCCGCGGGCGCCACACCCGATCCAGATCCCGGAGAACTCATTGCAGAGTTCCGGGGCCGCAGCCGCACCATCTCCAAGAAGTAGGAACTCCAGATGACCCAGAACACCGTCGCCGCGCCCGCGTCGTCCACCTCCGAGGCAACCGCGCCCGTCCTGGACCGTGAAGAAACGATGTCCCGCGACGAGCTCGAAGCACTCCAGCTCAACCGCCTGCAGCACACCGTGGCTTATGCCTACGATCGCGTGCCGCTGTACAAGCGCAAGTTCGATGAAGCAGGCGTGCACCCGACCGACCTCCGCGAGTTGAGCGACCTCGGCAAGTTCCCGTACACCACCAAGGAAGACCTCCGACTGGAGTATCCGTTTGGCATGTTCGCGGTCCCGCAGCACGAGGTTGCCCGCATCCACGCGAGCTCCGGCACCACCGGCCGCCCCACCGTGGTGGGCTACACCAAGAACGACCTCGCCAACTGGGCAACGCTGGTGGCCCGTTGCCTGCGCGCCTCCGGCGTCCGCCCTGGAATGAAGGTCCACAACGCCTATGGTTACGGCCTCTTCACCGGCGGCCTCGGTGCACACGCCGGCGCCGAAGCGCTGGGCTGCACGGTCATCCCGATGTCCGGCGGCCAGACCGAACGCCAGATCCAGCTCATCCAGGACTTCAAGCCGGACGCCATCCTGGCCACCCCCACATACCTGCTGACGATCGCCGACGCCATGGCGCATCAAGGCATCGACCCCACCTCCACGTCACTGAAGTACGCCGTGCTGGGCGCCGAGCCGTGGACCGAAGAGATGCGCCACGAACTCGAAACCACCATGAACATCAAGGCCTGCGACATCTACGGGCTCTCCGAAGTCATGGGCCCGGGCGTCGCTGGCGAGTCTGTTGAAACGCAAGATGGCTGCCACATCTGGGAGGATCATTTCCGGCCCGAAATCATCGATCCGTTTGATCACTCGACAGTCCTCGGCGACGGCGAACCCGGCGAACTGGTCTTCACGTCGCTGACCAAGGAAGCACTGCCGATCATCCGCTACCGCACCAAGGACCTCACCCGCCTGCTCCCCGGCACCGCCCGCCCCGCGCACCGCCGCATGGGCCGCATCACCGGCCGCAGCGACGACATGATCATCCTGCGCGGCGTGAACCTTTTCCCCTCCCAGATCGAGGAAATCGCCCTGCGCATCCCCGAGCTCAGCCCGCACTTCCAGCTCGAAATCACCCGCCCCGAGGGCAAGCGCATGGATTCTCTGACCGTGAAGATCGAACGGCGCGAAAACGTCCCCGCAGAGTCAAGCACGACGGCGGCCCGTACCTTGCGCGAGCAGATCAAGATTCACGTGGGGTCTTCTTGCGTAGTTGACGTTGTAGAGCCCGGCTCCCTTGAGCGTTCCAATGGGAAGCTCCGCCGGATCTACGACCTTCGGCCGAAGGGCTGACATGCGGCGTCGCTGAACGGCAGCCCGTCTAGAGATCGTGAGAAAATGCCACCATGCCTACTGAGACAACCACCAAGCGCGGACGGCCCGGTTACGACCAGCAGTCGGTGCTCCGCATCGCCGTCGACGTCTTCAATCGCCACGGGTACGATGCTACGTCCATGGGCATCCTGGCCGAGAACCTCGGGATCTCCAAGTCAGCCATCTACCACCACGTGCCGTCCAAGGGCGATCTTCTGAAGCTCGCCCTGGACCATGCCCTCGGCGGCTTGGAGGCCATCCTGGACGAGCCTGCCGCCACCTCCGGGGCGGCAGATGCTCGGCTGGAGTTCGTGCTTCGGCAGACCATTGCGGTGCTGGTGGACAGGCTGCCATTCGTCACGTTGCTGCTGCGCCTGCGCGGAAATACCGAGATCGAACGCGACGCGCTGGAACGTCGCCGCGCCTTCGACCACAAGGTTGCCGCGCTCATCGCCGCTGCCCGGCAGGACGGCTCCCTGCGACAGGACATCGATCCCCGCACGGTCACCCGGCTCCTGTTCGGCACTATCAATTCGATCGTGGAGTGGTACAAGCCAGGCGGCTCCCTCTCCCCCGAGAAACTTGCCGACGACGTCATCACCATGGCCTTCGACGGCCTCCACACCGCCGCCTGATCCTCTCTCACATCCGGACGCGTTTCCCCGGATGCTCTCTCACATCCGGACCGGTTTCCCCGTTTCCTCTCTCACCCTTTGTCGCCGGGCCGTGGCGGCGAGGCGGAAAAACATTGCGATCGATTTTGCCCCAACCAGCACAACGGCAGTCGTCACGATCGCGAGCACTCCAATCGTCATGGCCTCCCAGGCAGCCGGTTTGCCCAGGTGCAACCACGTGATGGCAAGTGCGGCGACGCTCGCCAAGGGGAACGTAAACGACCAGAAGCCCAGGGAGAACGGCAAGGCCCGATAGCGCCGCAACAGGGTTAGCTGGATCAAAACCATCAACACCGTTATCGCCGTCAATCCCTCGAACATATAGTCTGGTCGACCCCCCGAAATGGCAAGCCATGCGGCCGCCGCAACCGCCGGCGGAGCGATCATGATTGCCAAGGTCGGAGTAAGCGAGTCCGGCATCGTAGGCCGAAGCGCGAGTCGCAGGAAGAAAAACACAGAGATCACGAGCCAGAAGAAGAGGCCGACGGCGAAACTTCCGACGGCGAGCCAGTCAAGTCCCGTCTGTCTTGCGGTGAGCGCACCCACAAAACCTGCCGCGCTGGTAGGGAGGAAGTAGCCGCCATGTACGGATTCAAGTGGCAACTCGCCGCGCATCCAGAAGTTCAAAATCCATGCGGCGAACGCGGCTGCAACGGCAATGAAAACACCGGTCACAACGGTTCCGGCTAAAGGAATGGTGCGGTGCAGCCCCGCCCCAATCAACATGGCTGCAATCGGAAGCAAGGCGGCGAGCGGGCCCTGCGCGAAGTGCTTGAGCTGATCAGAGAGCGACTGTTCCGTGCGCCTCCCGCGATGGACGTGCACCGCGATGGTCCAAAGCCAGGCAATGGCCGCGATCAGCCAGAATGCTTGCGCAAGTTCGATCGGGGCTTGGAAGGACGAGGTCGCCGCCGACCAAACTTGTGCAAGGCCCGCCAAACCAAGCGGTATAGCGAGCGTATTCAGAGGGACACGGGTACGAGGGGAAGGCGCTGAGGCGGTCTTCTCCAAGGGCGGATGTATAGACAATGGGTTCCCGTTTCTAACAACGTAGAGGGTCGGACAAGTGCTCAACAGCGATTTTTGACCTAGAAGTACAATATCATGGGCGCTACGCTGTTCCCATGGGTAGACCGATGCAATTTGAGGCTGGTGAGGCTGTCAACAGAGCGATGGACTTGTTCTGGCGCCAAGGGTATGCCGGCACAACGCCGCAGGAGTTGGCCACCGAGCTGGGAATCGGCAAGGGCAGCCTGTACAACACGTTTGAGAGCAAACATGCCTTGTTTCTGCGTGCCCTTCGGCGCTACAGCGAGGCCAGAGTCGAGTACCTAACGGGCATGTTTGTAGCTCCCGGACTAATCCGACCGCGTCTCAAACAGGCACTCATGGCACTGGCGGGCGTGGGCGAGCATCAACGCGGTTGTGTCATGGTCAATGCTGCGGCGGAGCTCGGCGCAGCCGACGCCGGGGTGAATCAGATTGCGAACGAGATGTTCTCTCAGATCGAAGCCGTGTTCCGGCAAGCAATTGTGCAAGGACAAGAGTCTGGAGAATTCCGCGCCGATCAGGTCCCCGAAACTGTTGCCAGCCAACTCGTTGCTTCCGTCATCGGGCTAAGCGTCTTGGTCAAAACAGGCGGGCCCGCCGAGAGGTTCAGCAACATTATCGACGGACTCATTGACGGACTGTGACGACTACCGGAAGGTTTCCGGCTGGCGTTTGCTATGCCGGATCTGCAAGGGGTTCGATGCCAGCCGCAACAGCGACTTCACGGTAGGCGTCGGCGAGATCAGCAAGGCTCGCATGCCTGTTCAAGCCACTTGGATTCGGGAGCACCCAAACCGGGGCACCTCCAAGCGAATCGGGCTGTCGTCCCCAGGCCGCCCGCGGCCGGGCGAAAGCAGTCCGGTAGGCGCTGATTCCCAAAACTGCCACTATTGCTGGGGCGATAAGTTCAACTCGCGCAGATAGTGCCTTGGCTCCGGCAAGGAGTTGCTCGGGCGTGAGTTCATCCGCGCGCGCCGAAGCTCCCGCAACTATGGACGTGATTCCAACGCCCCGGTCCAGCAGATGGTTGAGATCTTCGCGACGGAAACCTGCCGAGGCATCTATCCGGCGATCGACAATGCCGGCACGGAATAGCGCTGGATAGAAGCGATTGCTGCCGCCACCGAAATGCGCCTGTACTGCAACAGCACGCAGGCCAGGATTGATGCCGACGAACAGGAGCCTCGTCTGGTCCGAAACCAAATCGGGCAGGGTTCGGCCCCGAAACGCATCTAGCGCAGACCTGCTAAATCCCATCGTTCAACCTTAGGACATGATTCGTAGGATCCTTCCGGAGCCGCCGAGCGTAAAATTTTCAGCGTAGGAGGTGGCCAAATGCATCTAGCCCTTAACACAGCCACAACCGTCCTGCCTGTCGATGACCTGAGCCGCGCACGAGAGTTCTACGCTGAAAAGCTCGGCCTTCCGCATCGCGGCAGGACCTGGGATGGAAATGATCTATTTGGCAACGACGGCGGCCCCATGCTGCAGTTGTTGCCGGTCACGGACGGTAAGCACTCTGGTCATACCGCCCTGAGCTTTGAGGTCGAGAACATCGAGCGAACTGTTGCGGAGATGGAGGCCCAAGGCGTCAAGTTCCAGGATTACGACGAGCCTGATCTCAAGACCGATAACCACATTTGCACCACGGACGCCGAGAAGTGCGCTTGGTTCATGGATACCGAAAACAATGTTCTGTGCATCCACGAGACCCTTGGCCAACAGGCCGAATACCAGCTGTAACCGGCCCCTTAAGGCAAAGCGCGTCCCCTACGTGGGGACGCGCTTCGTCGTTATGTGAGAGAACAACCGGCCCAGGGCACGATTATCTGAGAGAAGATCCGGTAAAAAGCGTCGGGATGTGAGAGAAGGTTACTTCTCCACGAGGGTCAGGACATCGTAGGTGGCTACGATTTCGTCGTTCTGGTTGGTGAGCACGGCGTCCCACGCAACCTCGCCGTATTCGTCAGTCTCACGCGGGGTGATCTTCTTGGCGGTCAACGTGACGCGGATGGAGTCCCCGGCTGCCACAGGCGTGATGAAGCGCAGGTTCTCCAAGCCATAGTTTGCCAGGACGGGACCTGGCGCGGGCTCCACGAACAACCCGGCAGCCCAGCTCAGGAGCAGGTAGCCGTGGGCAACGATGCCGGGGAAGAACGGGTTGGCCTCGGCTGCTTCCTGGTTGGTGTGTGCATAGAACGTATCGCCCGTGGAGTTGGCGAAGGCCGTGATGTCCTCGAGGGACACCTGGCGCAGATCGGAGCGAACGGCGTCGCCGATCCTCAGCGTCGAGAGGTGCTTCCGGAAGGGGTGCTCGCCTTCGGTTTCCACGGTGAAGTTGCGGTCGGCGCCCGTGTGCCACTGACCGGTAACGGCGGTGAGCATGTTCGGCGAGCCCTGGATGGCGGTGCGCTGCATGTGGTGCAGGACCGAGCGGATACCGCCCAGCTCCTCGCCGCCACCTGCGCGGCCAGGACCACCGTGGACCAGGTGAGGTACGGGTGAGCCGTGTCCGGTGGAGGACCGCGCGTCCTCGCGGTTGAGTATGTGGACGCGGCCGTGATGCGCTGCGATTCCGAGCACCAGCTCCTGCGCCACCGAAGGATCGTTGGTGCACACGGACGCCACCAATGAACCCGAGCCGCGGGCTGCGAGGCGGATGGCATCGGCAAGATCCGAGTATCCGATCACCGAGGAGACGGGGCCGAAAGCTTCAAGGGAGTGGACTTCTTCGGCTTCCGCGTCGGCCCAGTTGAGGAGTACTGGAGACATGAAAGCCCCGTCTTCCACGACACCCACGGTGCCCCCGACTGAGGTGACCGACGGCGAATCGAGGGATCCGTACGCAAGCTCACCACCGGCGTCGAGCATTGACTGGACTGCCGCGCGGACGTCGGCGAGCTGCTCCAGCGAAGCCAGGGCGCCCATGGTGACGCCTTCGGCGCGAGGATCGCCTACGACCACACGCTCGTTAATGCGCGCACCAATGGCCGCGGAGACGTCGGAAATCAGCTCCTGCGGGACGATCACACGGCGGATGGCGGTGCACTTCTGGCCGGCTTTGACAGTCATTTCGGTGACGACGGCCCGGATAAACGCGTCGAATTCCGGAGTGCCGGGAACGGAGTCGGGACCAAGGATCGCGGCGTTCAGGGAGTCGGTCTCACAGGTGAAGCGAACGCCACCCTGGACCACATTACGGTGGGCCTTCAGCGAATTCGCGGTAGACGCCGAACCCGTGAAGGAGACGAGGTCGCGGAAATCCAGTTCGTCCAGGATGGTCCGGGCGGAGCCGGATATCAGCTGAAGGGATCCCGCGGGCAGGATGCCGGACTCGACGATCGCCTTGACCGCGGCCGCCGCAACGTAGCCCGTGGGCGTGGCCGGCTTGACGATGGTGGGAACGCCGGCGAGGAATGCGGGCGCGAACTTCTCCAGCATGCCCCAGACCGGGAAATTGAAGGCGTTGATCTGCACCGCGACGCCGGGGATGCGTGTGTAGATGTGCTCACCGGCGAACGAACCATCCTTGGACAGCACCTCCATCGGCCCATCCACCACAACCTGCGAGTTGGGCAGTTCACGGCGACCCTTGGACCCAAACGTGAAGAGAACGCCGATGCCGCCATCGATGTCGATCATGTTGTCGATCTTGGTAGCGCCGGACTGCGACGAGGACTCGTACAGCTCTTCACGCCGGCCATTGAGGTACATGGCAAGCTCTTTGAGCTTGAGCGCACGCTGGTGGAAGGTCAGCTTTCCAAGTTCCGTTTGGCCGGTGGTGCGGCCGTAATTTACGACGGCGGCAAGGTCCAGCCCGTCGGTGCTGACGTTGGCCAGGACTTCTCCGGTGCTGGCATCACGGACCGGGACGGTTTTGGCGTCAGGAGCCGGCGTCCACCAGGCATCCTGGACGTAGCTGGGGACGGTTGCAACGGCTGTGGTTTCCGGGGCGACTGCGGTAGTGGTCATCGTCGACGGGTCCTTCCAAGGCACGTGAAATCGGCTCGGTCATTGGGTCTGCGGGACCGCAAACATTACTGACCGGCCGTTCGGTAATATATACAGGGTACATGAATGCCCGGAGGAGTGCAGCAGCAATTTCGTCGTTCTCTCACATCCCACCCGATTCCAGCCGATCCTCTCTCACATCCCGCCCGATTCCAGGCATCGTTCTCTCACATCACCGCAGCTTGGCGCGGATCGCCTCCACTTCCTGGCCCGTGACGCCATTCCGCGCCAGGAAGGACTCGACGTCCAGGGAACCAAGGAACACCTTCACGCCTGCCCACTTCTGCTCCAGCCAGGCCTCAAACTCCGCGTCGGAAAGGTAGGGATCATGCGCATGCGGTGCCCCGTGGGTGCGGTGCCGCTCATTGATCCCCCGCGCCGCAAGTTCGTAGCCGTGCAGGATTTCGTCGTCGCCAAGATCGGCCAAGCGTTGCAACATGAGTGCGATCACCCCGCTCCGATCGCGGCCCGCCGAGCAGTGAATCACAACCTTGCCTGGCGAGGCGGCAATAGCCTTGAAGACGGCCGCAATCTTCTCCCCAAATAGACTCACATAGTCGCCGTACCGCGACGGGTCCTTCAGGTACGGGCCGAACAGCTCGCCGAAATCGCTATGGTCGGGGTCCTCCGTGGGGCAATGTACGACGTCGATCCTGGCCTTCACTTCGTCCGGCACCTTGGGATCGGTGTCGCGTTGCCGCCGCTCGCCCGAGGCGCGCAAATCAATGATAGTGCGGATGCCGTCGTCGTACATTTGGTGCCAACCGACTTCGGTAACCCACTCGTGGCGACCCATCCTGTACACGTCCCCCGCGATTCGCCAGGCGTTCACAGCGCCATCCCAGTGGACGCCTAACTGCGGTGCTGTCCCGTCCATAGGAGCCAGCTAAGCACATTCGCCGGCAGTCATGTGAGAGAACATCTGCCAAAAAGCGAGAGGAAAGGAGAGAGCATCGGTCTAAAGGGCGGTGGATGTGAGAGAGGATCGGAAGGGGTATTGCGCGGGGCGAGTGACTCATGTCATACTCGTTCTCGATACGCATCAACGATACGTATCGATGAACACGAAACGCAAACAACAACCACAAGCAAACCGTTCAGCAGAGAGCGCGAGGAGGCCAGGGCATGCCAACCAGCAAGGACGTTGCCCAGGCCGCCGGCGTTGCACAGAGCACGGTTTCCTATGTTCTTAGTGGCAAGCGACCCATCTCCGAGAAAACGCGGAAAAAGGTGGAGGACGCCATCCAGCAGCTGACCTACCAGCCAAATGCCGGAGCCCGAGCGCTTGCCAGCCGCAGGACCCGCGTGATCGGCCTGGTCATCCCTTTCATCCCTGAGTTGCACATGGCTTCGATCATGGAGTTTGTGTCCGTGATCGCCAACACCGCCCGCCTCTATGACCACGACATCCTGCTGGTCACCGAGGACGAGGGGGCAGCCGGACTGCAGCGTGTGGTGGGCCAGCAGATCTGCGACGGCCTGATCCTGATGCAGGTGGAAGGCGACGACGAACGGCTCCCGGTAGTCCGCAGCCTCCACGTCCCCGTGGTGCTGATCGGCATCCCGCATGATCCTTCCGGATTGGTTTGCATTGATGCCGACTTTGAAATGGCCGGCGAACAATGCGTCCAGGATCTTGCGGCAGCAGGCCACACCGCAATCTCCGTCATCGGTTGGCAGCCCGAGGTAGTTGACCGCCACGTGAACTACGTGGAACGCTTCATGTCCGGCACCAACAAGGCCGCGGGAAGCCTTGGGGTCAAGGTGCTGCACCTGCCCGGCGGAACGGATCGCGACGTGATCGCGGACTCCGTGGACAAAGCCCTGGCGGAGACCACAGGAGTACCTGCGTTTATCGCTCCTGACGGAACCGTTCAGGACGTTCTCCGACGAGTATTGACCAGCCGGGGCCTGACTCCTGGCATGGATGTCTCCGTCATCGGCAGCGCCTCCCCCACCCTTGCTGAACTTCAGCCCATTCCACTTTCCACGATTGACCTCCGTCCGGCCGAAGTATCCCGCCGTGCGGTGAAGATTATTTGCGATCTCCTCGAAGCCGAAAACCAGGGACCAACCGAATCCCTGGAATTGGTACCCACGGTCATTACGCACCGTGCCAGCACGCTCCGTCCACCCCACGGCAGCTAAACCCTCTCCACAGCACCCTGCATCTCATCCGTTTCCAAATTCATCGATACGCATCGTCGATACGTATCGACAACCTCGTCCCCGATAAAAGCCATCCCCAGAAAAAAGGAACAGACAATGAAGTCAGCACAAAGGACAACCCGTCGTCCTCTTGCCCTCGCCGTCGCTGCGTTGGTCGGCCTGCCCCTGGCCCTCTCAGCCTGCGGGACCTCCCCCGCAGCTTCGTCGTCGGAGGCCGTCAAAGAAATCTCCGTGATGGACTACTACAACAACGAGCCGGACAAGTCCTTCATCGGCGACGCCCTGACCAAGTGCGGCACCCAGGCAGGTGTGACCATCAAGCGGGAGACCGTCCCGGGCAAGTCCCTGATCTCCAAGGTCCTCCAACAGTCCTCCTCCAAAACGCTGCCGGACGTGCTCATGCTGGATAATCCGGACCTGCAGCAGATTGCCGCCACGGGCGCTTTGGCTCCCTTGTCAGACTTCAAGATCAGCACGGATAACTTCGCAGAGGGTGTCCTGAGCGCAGGCACCTACAAGGACAAGGTCTATGGCCTGGCTCCCACCGTGAACACCATTGCCCTGTTCTACAACAAGGACATCCTGGACAAGGCTGGAGTAACCCCGCCCACCACCTGGGATGAGCTGAAGGCAGCCTCCGCCAAGCTCACCGCCGGCGACCAGTACGGGCTCGCCTTCAACGCCAACCCCACTTACGAAGGCACCTGGCAGTTCCTCCCGGTCATGTGGTCCAACGGCGGTGACGAGAAGAAGATCGACACCAAGGAGACCGAGCAGGCACTCCAGCTCTGGACGGACCTGGTCAAGAGCGGCTCCGTCTCTTCCTCCGCCCTGAACTGGACCCAGGCCGATGTAAAGGACCAGTTCATGGCCGGCAAAGCAGCCATGATGGTCAACGGCCCCTGGCAGATCCCGGCCCTGGATAAGCAGCCCACTCTGCAGTACGGCGTGGTAAAGATCCCCGTCCGTGAAGCCGGCCAGACGTCCGTTGCGCCGCTGGGTGGCGAAGTTTGGACGGTCCCCCAGACCGGCAACAAGGCACGCCAGGCCAAGGCCGCTGAAGTGGTTGCCTGCCTGAACAGTGACGAGAACCAGATGGCGATGGCCAAGGTCCGCAACACCATTCCTTCCAAAACCACGTTGGCGGAGAAGTTCGCCACCGAAAACCCCAAGCTCGCTACGTTCACTGAGCTGATCAAGACCGCCCGCGCCCGCACCGGCGAGCTCGGTGCAGACTGGCCGGCACAGGCAACCAAGATCTACACCGCCATCCAGACAGCCCTGACCGGTAACGCCTCTCCGGCCGATGCCCTCAAGCAAGCGCAAGGCCAGTAAGCAGCCAGCCATGTCATTGACAACAGATTTGTCGCAAACAGCGGCGGGTTCCACCGGCAAGGCCGCGGGAAAGGCCACGCGCAAGCATGGCCGCCCGGCAGGCTCGCCTACAGAAGCGCAGACACCACGACGGCGCACCCGCCAACGCCGCGAGCGCATCTTCCAGTGGCTCTTCCTGGTACCTGCCGTGGTCTACATGGCACTGTTCTTCGGCTACCCCGTGGTCAAGAACGTCGTCATGAGTTTCCAGGACTACACCACGGCTACCTTCTTCACCGGAGAAGCCCCGTGGGTAGGGCTGGCCAACTACGTAACTGTATTGTCGTCGTCGTTGTTTTCCACCTCACTGCTGAACACCGCGCTGTTCACGGTGGGTTCCATCCTGGGCCAGTTCGTGATCGGGCTGGCGTTCGCGATCTTCTTCCAACGCAAGTTCCCGCTCAACGGAATCCTGCGCTCGCTGCTCCTGCTTCCTTGGCTACTGCCGCTGATCGTCTCGAGTGCCGTGTGGCGGTGGATCCTGGACAAGGACAGCGGAGCCCTCAACCGTTTCCTGGGCGATCTGGGCGTCATCAACACTGGCGTTCCGTGGCTGACCAGTACCTCGTTGGCTTTGATCGCTGTGGTGGGAGTGAACATCTGGATTGGCATCCCGTTCAATCTGACCATCCTCTACGGGGGCCTGCAGGAGATCCCGGACGAGCTTTACGAGGCCGGGTCCCTGGATGGCGCCACGGGTTGGAAGGCGTTCCGGCATATCACCTGGCCAATGCTCCGTCCCGTGGTGAGCGTGGTGCTGGTGCTCGGCGTCGTTTACACGCTGAAGGTGCTGGACATCATCCTGGGCCTGACCAACGGTGGCCCGGCGAACTCGACCCAGACCATCGCCACCCAGTCCTACGACCTCTCCTTCCACGAATTCAAATTCGGCGAAGGCGCGGCCCTGGGCAACGTGTTGGTGATCATTTCCCTGGTGTTCGCGGTCCTCTACCTGCGGGCAAGCCGACGCGCTGTGGATGAGTGAGGAAACCATGACAACCGTACTGAAAGCACCCACGCTCCGACCCAGCAGGGCAAAAGCACCGGCAGGAAACCGCAAGAACTGGGGCTACACGGCACTGGCCATCTTTTTCCTGGCCATCATGCTGTTCCCGGTCTACTGGATGATCAACGCCTCCCTGCAGCCCAACGGCACTACCTTGGAAACCTCTTGGCTGCCCTTGAAGCCCGATTTCACCGGCTATGCCACAGCCATCAGTGAGCAAGCCGGGAACCTCGGCACGAGCCTGATCATCTCCCTGGGCAGCGTGGCGTTGAGCCTGGCAATCGCAGCCCCGGCGGCCTACGCCCTGGCTTACTTCAAGGTCCGCGGCGCAGGAGTTGTCCTCTTCGCTATCTTGATCAGCCAGATGATCCCGGGCATCGTGGTGGCCAACGCCCTGTACACGGCCTACAACGATCTTGGGCTGCTCAACTCCATTCCAGGCCTGATCCTCGCGGACTCGGCCCACGGAATTCCGTTCGCCATCCTCATCATCCGTGCTTTCATGAACGGCATGCCGTCGTCCGTGATCGAGGCAGCGCGGGTGGACGGTGCGGGGCACGTCCGGGCGTTCTGGTCGATCGTGATTCCGCTGAGTCGGAACTCGCTGATCACCGCGGGCCTCTTTACGTTCCTGTTCGCCTGGAGCGACTTCCTGTTCGCCCTGACCCTGACCACCACGGAAGCGGTCCGCCCTGTCACCCTGGGCATCTTCCAGTACATCGGGGCCTACGTGAACGACTGGAGTTCAGTGATGGCGACGGCGGTACTCGCCTCCATCCCGGCCATCGTCTTGTTGGTCGCGGCCCAAAAATACATCGCCGCGGGCACCACCGGCGGCGCGGTCAAGTAGACCCTCACTCATCAGAAGGAAGAATCATGCCTGAAACAAGCAAGCCCATCCGCGTCACCGTTTGGAGCGAAAACCGTCACGAGAAGCGGGACGAACTCGTGGCACGCCTGTACCCGGAAGGAATGCACGGCGCCGTCAAGGCGGGCATCGAGGAGAACCTGGGTTCCGACGTCGAGGTCCGCACCGCAACGCTGGACGAGCCCGAGCATGGACTCACTGAGGAAGTCCTCGCCAACACCGACGTCCTCACCTGGTGGGGACACATGTCCCACGCCGACGTTGAGGACGAAATCGTGGAGCGCGTCCACCGCCACGTGCTCGCGGGCATGGGCCTGATTGTGCTGCACTCCGGGCACTGGTCCAAGATCTTCACCAAGCTCATGGGCACTAGCTGCACCCTGCGCTGGCGCTCCGAACACGACCGCGAACTCGTCTGGACTGTGGACCCGACCCACCCCATCGCCAAGGGCGTGCCGCACCCCATCGTGATCCCTGAGCAGGAGATGTACGGCGAATTCTTCGATATCCCCACGCCGGAGGAACTCGTATTCATCAGCTCGTTCAGCGGTGGCGAAGTCTTCCGTTCCGGCTGCACGTTCCGTCGCGGACACGGCAAGATCTTCTTCTTCAGCCCGGGCGACCAGGACTACCCCGTCTATCACCACAAAGACATCCGCCGGGTCATCGCCAACGCCGTCGAATGGGCCGTCACGGACCGTCCCGAGCGCGCCGTCCCTGAGCTGCTTCGCTACGAAACCAACGACTTCTTCAACGGCAAGAGCTACCAAGGAGCAAACGCGTGAGCACGCCTTTCGCCATAATCCCCGACGACGGCACTCCCCTTCGCGTCGTAGTGGTCGGCGCCGGGGGCATGGGCCGCGCCTGGCTTCGAACCGTTGAGTCGTCACCGTTGGTGGAACTTGTGGGCATCGTGGATCTGGATCTCGCCACCGCCGCCGAGGCTGCGGCTTCCCTGGGCCGTCCGGACCTTCCGGTAGGTGCCGGCACAGCGGCGCTGGCGTCCGACGTCGGAGCCCAAGCGATCATCAACGTCACCGTTCCTGCCGCGCATCATCCGGTCACTACCGAGGCACTCGCTGCGGGCCTGCCGGTCCTTGGCGAAAAGCCTGTGGCCTCCACGGTGTCGCAAGGGCTTTCCCTGGCAGCCGCGGCTGAGCTTCACGGCCAGCTGTTCATGGTCAGCCAGTCCAGGCGCTACAACCGGCAGCTCTTCGAAGCCAAGCGGCTATCTTCAGCGGTGGGTGCTGTTGGCATCGTCTCTGCCGAGTTCTTCAAGGCGCCGCACTTTGGCGGATTCCGCGATGCCATGGACCATCCCCTGCTGCTGGACATGGCGATCCATCAATTCGACATGGCCCGATTCCTGCTCGACGCCGATCCCGTCTCTGTTTTCTGCGAGGAGTACAACCCCTCGTGGAGTTGGTACCGCGGTGATGCCGGGGCCACGGCCGTTTTCGAAATGACCGGCGGCGAGCGCTTCGTGTTCAACGGAAGCTGGTGCAGCCCGGGCCAGGAAACCTCGTGGAACGCCTCGTGGCGGATCAGCGGCGAGCACGGCACCGTCTTGTGGGATGGCGACAATGAGCCTGTTTCCTCTGTTCCTGTTTCCGGCGATGCTGGCAGTTCTGAGGATCCTGGCCAGGAAATTGCTGGTTCCCTGCGCGACTTTGTATCTGCAGTCCGCACGGGAAGCACCCCGATGGGGCAGGTGCACCAAAACATCATGAGCCTGGCCATGGTGGAGGCGGCCATCCTGAGTGCGGCCAACGGCACCCGGGTTTCCGTGGACACGCTGCTTGAGGACTCGTACCAACAGGCACTCCTTGCCGAGCGGGACCCGGCCGTGTTGGAAGTTTTGAAGTCCTGGACCTCGGTTCGCAGTGCGCTTGCGGGAGGCAGTGCGCTTACGGGGGAAGGCATTCGGCTGTGACTCGGAAGCTGCGGGTGGGCATGGTGGGCTACTCCTTCATGGGTGCCGTCCACTCGCATGCCTGGCGGACGGCGCCACGCTTCTTCGATCTCCCACTTGCGCCCGAGCTGACGGCGCTGGCCGGCAGAAATGCTGCTGCTGCTCAGGCGGCCGTGGCCAAGCTCGGTTGGGATTCCGTGGAGAGCGATTGGCGTCGCCTGATCGAGCGCGATGACATTGACCTGATCGATATCTGTTCCCCGGGCAACACGCACGCCGAGATTGCGATTGCTGCCCTGGAAGCCGGCAAACACGTGCTGTGCGAGAAACCCTTGGCCAATAGTGTGGCTGAGGCTGAGAAGATGACTGCTGTCGCATCCTCGGCCGCTGAGCGGGGCGTGTACTCGATGTGCGGGTTCACGTATCGGCGAACTCCCGCATTGGCCCTTGCTAAGCGGATGGTGGACGAAGGCCGGTTGGGAGATCTCCGGCACGTCAGGGCCCAGTATCTCCAGGATTGGTTGTCGGATGCGGACGCGCCCCTGACATGGCGGCTGGACAAGTCAAAGTCCGGCTCTGGCTCACTGGGTGATATCGGCGCCCACAGTATCGACGCCGCTCAGTGGATCACCGGGTCCAACATCACAGGGGTTTCAGCCCTTATGGAGACGTTCGTGAAGGAACGGCCAATCGGCGGTGACTTCGTTGGGCTCGGCGGGCACGGTGGTGCGGACGGTCCGCGCGGTCCGGTAACTGTGGACGACGCCGCGATCTTTACGGCCCGTTTCGGCGGAAAGACGCGCGACGGCGGTGACCCAGCCATAGCGGGTGGCGGCACGACCGCCGTCGGGCGTTCCACCCTCGGCGGCCCGATCGGCGTCTTTGAGGCGACTCGGTTTGCCCTGGGCAGGAAGAACGCCATGCGGCTGGAACTCAATGGCACGCTCGGCTCGTTGGCCTTCGACTTCGAGGACATGAACGTCTTGTCCTTCTACGATGCTTCGGCCGAGGACGCGGGCTTCCGGCGGATCATCGTGACGGAACCATCGCACCCCTACGTCGGGAACTGGTGGCCCACCGGGCATGGACTGGGCTATGAGCACGGATTCACGCATCAGGTGGTGGACCTCGTGAACGCCATCGCTGAAGATCGCCAGCCGGAGCCATCATTCGCAGATGCTTTGCAGGTCCAGAAGGTGCTGGCCGCAGTGGAGGCCAGCGCGGAGGCCGAGAGCCGCTGGCGGAAGGTTTGAGATTGCGTGAACGTTGCGAACCCGCTGTTTCGTTGTTGGGCAACAACGAAACAGCGGGTTCGCAACGTCCTAGCGGTCTAACGCTTGGCGAGCTGAGCGGGTTTGACGGCGGACAGCAGGGCTGCAGCGTATGCCCGATGCCCTGCTACGTTCGGATGGAAGTTGGCGTCGGGCAGCCGATCAAACGGGGGCACGGGAGCCAGGACCATCACAAGCCACGGATCTGCAGAATTCGCTGCATGCCCGAGGAACTTCTTGGTGACATCGATGAACACGGCGTTGGTTTGGCTCTCGGCGGCCGCCTTGGCAATAGTCGCGTTGAGCGCATCAATGGCCCTGTTCACTTGGACTTGGTTCGCCGGTGGGATCACTGGGAGGCCGTTGACGGGATCAAAGAGCCGTGGATAGCCCAAGACAGCGATGGTCGCCCCCGGAGCCGAGCCTCGGATGCTTTGGTAGATGGTCTCAAGTCCGAACTCGATCACAGGAAGATCGGCGATGATCGCGTTGACCGTGGCTTCACAAAGCTGTGTATCCGGCGTAGAGCAGTTCTGCAAAGCGCGCAAACTGCCGGCATCGACGGCACCAGCGGTAATGCTCACCAAGCCTGCATTACCCAACGCAGATCGCCCTGCAGTGACCGTTCAATCACCGACGGCGTGACGCCGTCATAGAAGGGCCCGGCCGGGAACAACAGTGCTCCGTGACACGCCAAGTTCGCCAACAAGGTGACCCGCCCTGTCGCGGCGACATCGTCGACGTAACCCGGATGACTCTGCCAACAAGCTACCGGTGGACGGTACAAGCCCCCCGCACCCGTCCCCGCGGTGTACGAATCACCGAGCGCCACATACGTGACAGGTGGCGGCGGTGCGGCGGTGGCCGGACTGGCCGTGAATCCCAGAGTGAGTGCCAGGGCGGCGAGTCCGCCTGCAAAAGCCAAGCGCCGGCGTCGTGCTCGATGAGTTGCCATGATGATTCCCCTTCATACTGCCCTTTTGGGGCTCCGGTGGTCCGACAAACAGGATCACCTCGCGGCACGCCCACCCGTCGGCCGCGTACGGGGCAATGTGTTGGCCAGATTACGCCCGGCAGGCAACGCGGTACAGACCTTGTGCCTAGCCTATTTTTCGGCTTCCACGTTCTTGAGCAGCTATGCGCCGTACCTTGCCAGCCTGAACTCCAAGCCGTTCCGCACCGCCGGCCATTCGTGTTCCAGTATGGAGAACACCACGGTGTCGCGGAGGGTGCCGTCCTTGCTGCGCGAGTGGTTCCGGAGCACACCGTCCTGCTTGGCGCCGAGTCGGGCGATCGCGTCGCGGGACTGGTGGTTGAGCCAGTGCGTACGGAATTCGACGGCGGGGCAGCCAAGGGTCTCAAAGGCATGCCGAAGGAGCAGCAGTTTGGAGTCGGGGTTGGTGCCCGTGCCGTGGACGGACGCCGCGTTCCAAGTCGAGCCGATCTCAACGCGCGGGGTGGCGGCGTCAATGTTCATGTACGTCGTCATCCCGATGACCTTGCCCGTGCTGTTGAGCCTGGTAGCGAAGGGCACCATGGAACCTTCGGTTTGCAGGCCCAGCCGCCGCTCAATCTCGGCAGCCATACCTTCCGGCGTGGGCACGGAGGTGTACCAGAGCTTCCAGAGTTCACCGTCCTTGGCCGCCTCCACAAGGTCGTCGTGGTGATCTGGCCGCAAAGGTTCAAGGGTCACGAATTTGCCGGTCAGGGTAACGGGTTCAATCGAGGTCACCCGGTTAGCCTAACCCGCCCCCGGGCTTCAGTCGTTCCAGTCGAAGAAGCCCTTGCCCGTTTTGCGGCCAAGCTCCCCGCGGGCCACCTTGTCCCTCAGGATCTGCGGCGGAGCGAAGCGGTCACCCAGCATGGAATGCAAGTACTCGGCGATACCCAGACGAACATCGAGACCGACGATGTCCGTGGTCTTGAGCGGCCCGGTAGGGTGCTTGTACCCGAGGACCATCGCGGCGTCGATGTCCTCCGCTGATGCCACACCCTCCTCAACCATGCGCATCGCTTCCAAGGCAATAGCGACGCCCAGCCTTGAGGACGCAAAGCCCGGCGCGTCATTAACGACGACGGCGGTCTTGCCGAGTGCCTCCGTCCAGTTCTTCGCCGCTTGGGCCAGTTCGGGCGAGGTCTCCTTGGCCAGCACCACTTCGATGAGGGCGGAGGCGGGCACCGGGTTAAAGAAGTGCAGGCCGATGAAGTTGGCTGGCCTGCGGAGTGCATTCGCCAAGTCCGTCACGGACAACGACGACGTGTTTGAGGCCAGGAACGCATCAGCGGAAAGGTGGTCTTCCACCGCTTTCAAAGCGGTGACCTTGAGATCGTAATCCTCGGGCACAGCTTCTACCACCAGGGCGCAGTGGATGAAGGATTCGTAGTCCGTCGACGTGCTGAACCGGGCCATGGCTTCGTCAGGGGTTTCGCTCAGGGTGCCGCGGGCAGCGGACTTGGCAACCGCATCTGCTACCCGGCCCTGCGCTCCGGCGGCTGCCTCATGATCCCGTTCCACCACGATCACGGTGGCGCCCTTGGTCAGGAACGCGTGTGCGATTCCCGCGCCCATCCGGCCACCACCAAGAACTCCAACAACGTGGGGAATTGCGGAAACTGCTGTCATTTCTGGATCCTGTCATCGTTGGCAGTCGTGGATGAGCTGGCGGCCTTCGCCGATTTCTTATCCAGGAAAGCCTGCATTCTGTCGAATTTGGCCTGGGATTCGAAGAGAATCCCCTGGGCAAGCGTGTCGATCAGCGGGTGTGCTTCCGCTGGAGCATGGAACACCGATTTGGTGATGCGGACTGCAAGGGGGTCCTGGCGGCCGATCCTGTCAGCAAGATTGTGCGCTGCATCCATCAGTTCAGGGGCCTCGTGAATCTCGGTGATCAAGCTGATTCGCAGCGCTTCCTCGGCCCGCAACACGGCGCCGGCGAGGAGGATTTCCTTGGCTTTCGGTTCGCCCACAAGCTCCTTGAGCCGCCAACTGGCACCGGCTGCAGCAAGGATTCCCAGCCCTGTTTCGGGATTGCCAATCCGCACACTGGGGGTCCCGATGCGGAAGTCTGCCGCATAGGCAAGCTCCGCACCGCCACCCAGGCAATAGCCGTCCAGCGCTGCGATGACGGGCATGGGCAGCTTGGCGATGCGCATGAAGATGGTTGAATTGATCCCCCGCAGTGCATCATCCCGTCGGCGTTCACGGAGCTGTCCAATGTCCGCGCCCGAGGCGAAGACGCCGTCCGTGCCCGCGATGATCAGGACCTTGGGGTTGCGCTCCAGTTCGGCACAGACAAGGTGAAGCTCGTCCACCATGGTCTGGTCGATCGCGTTGCGTACTTCGGGACGGTTGAGAAGAACAGTGAGCCTGTCGTCGCGTTCCTCGAGGAGAAGTGTGCTGAGGTCTTCCTGGTTCAGTGCCATTTACACGCCTTCCAGCAGCATTGCCGTGCCTTGGCCCACGCCGATGCACATCGTGGCAAGGCCAAGCTTCGGTCCATTGTTGCTGGCAAGCTCGCGTTCCATGCGGCCCAGAAGGGTAATGGCCAGACGTGACCCGCTGGAACCCAGCGGGTGCCCCAAACTGATGGCACCGCCGTCGTTGTTGACGGTTCCCGGGTCCAGCCCCAGGCGCCGCATGCTGGCAAGGGACTGCGTGGCAAAGGCTTCGTTGAGTTCCACGGCGCCGAGCTGGTCCACGGTAAGGCCAGTGCGGGCAAGGACCTTCTGCGTTGCCGGGACGGGACCGATGCCCATGATTTCCGGCTCACAGCCCGCCGAAGCGCCGTCGACAATGCGGGCGCGAGGCGTCAAACCGAACTTCTTGATGGCGGCCTCGGAGGCGACGATGATCGCGGAGGCGCCGTCGTTGAGGCTGGAGGAGTTGCCTGCGGTGACCACGGAGCCACCGGGGACTACTGGCCGAAGCCCAGCCAGGACATCCATGGTGGTGCCTTCGCGGGGACCTTCGTCCGTGTCCACAACGGTCTCGGACTTGCGGGTCTTGACGGTGACCGGAACGATCTCGTCCTTGAACCGGCCGCCTGCAATGGCCGCCAACGCGAGCTCGTGCGAGCGGACAGCGAAAGCGTCTGCATCCTCGCGAGAGATGTTGTCCACGCGGCCCACTTCCTCGGCCGTTTCAGGCATGGAGTATGTCATCTTGCCGTCACGGGAGAGCTCACCCTTGGTGAAGAGCGGGTTGACGAAGCGCCAGCCGATGGACGTGTCGAAGATCTGGCCCGGCTTGGCGAAAGCGGTAGTGGGCTTCTCCTGGACCCAGGGTGCCCGGCTCATGGATTCGACGCCACCGGCAACCACGATGTCCGCCGCGCCGGACTTGATCATCTGGCTGGCCATGATGATGGCGCTCAGTCCCGAGGCGCAAAGCCTGTTGACTGTGATGCCCGGGATGTGGAGGGGAAGACCCGCGAGGATGGTCGCCATGCGGGCTACGTTGCGGTTCTCCTCTCCAGCGCCGTTGGCGTTGCCGAGGATTACCTCATCAATGGAGTCAGGATCGACGCCGGCACGCGCCACTGCTTCACGGACCACCAGCGCGGCGAGGTCGTCAGGACGGACGGAGGACAGTGCCCCGCCGTAACGACCAACCGGCGTCCGTGCGCCGCCAACAAGAAAAGCCTCGACCATGAGAACATCCTTCGCGAAGTGAAAGGGACCGGTGCGGAATAATATACCGACCGTTCGTTCTATAAAGATTACACGGCCTGCCCTCCGGGTCAACAGATGAAGTCATCTCCGCGCAGTTCAGTCAGTGCTTCAGATCACCCGGATTCCCAAATGACCAGCCAATAACGGGGCCATGAGACTCAACTGGTAATCGTCGATAACAACTCCGGCGAGTCCCGCCAATCCGTTGATACTCCGGAACTCAGAGCTCCGCAGGTCCACGTCCTTGAGCTTGGCGCCGGTGACATCCAAGGTGCCGATACTGCAGTTCTTCAACGACACCCGTGTCCCGGTGCAGCCGCCAAGATCGAGCTCGTTAATGATGCAGTCTGAAATCTGGACGTCCATCAGCTTGGAGCCGCGGAGGTTCACGTAATCCAGCTTGCCGCCCTCGATCCGCACCGAGCGCCACGTGCCCTCGTACAGCTCGGCTGATCCCCACCTGGGATTGCTGATCTCCACGTCCTGCCAGGAAGTCCGGGCGGCTGTGAAGACTGGGGCATACGGCTCGGCCAGGATGCACTCCCGGAACGTGGCGCCGCGCAGCTGAGCCTCGTTGAAGGAGACTCCCGTGAACTCACACTCGATAAAGTCAGCACCGCTCAGCTCCTCCCCATCGGYGGAAACGCGGGTAAACCTGATGCCGTCATAGCGTTCGCCACGCTGGAAGTCCGGGGCGTCGTCGTCGCGCAGTTCTTCCAGGCGCACCGGCGAGATCTTGGGGGCCGCTACCTTTGCAGCCGCCATCAGAGGGATTCCGCCTTTGCAGCGATCTCGGCGAGGTCCTTGCTGAGGGCTTTCCGGGTGATGCTCATGCCGATCTTCCCGAACAAGGCCATCGCGACCTTGCTCACGAGCGTGGGCTTGAGGACCTCGGCGCCGAATGTCAGCGTAAGGTCAGTGCCGGCGTCGCGCCCTGCCAGGTTAAAGCGCGTGGTGTAATCGGCGCCGCCCTGAAGTGCTTTGACCGTGGTACTGCGGGGTGGATCCACCTCCGACACCCACATCTCCACGGTTTCCTGCCTGCCCATCATGGTCCGTGTTTCCTTCCAGCGTGTGCCTTCCCCATAGGGACCCTCGCTGAGCATCTGGATTGCGTTGATGCCCGAAAGGGTGCCGGCCGAGCCTGGAATGTCCGAGAGGACCGCCCAAACTTTCTCCGGGCTGGCGTTGATGTGTTGCGTCAGGGTGGTGGTGTGATCCATACATCGAGCCTAGTCCGGGGCACTGACACTCCCAACTGACTGGCATTTGTGGTTGTTATAGAGCCCCATAACAACCACTAATGCCAGCCAGATGCAGGGAAGCTACTAGAGCCTGTGGATAACCGCTCACGTCCACCAAGGTTTTGCAAACATGGGGAAATGCGTATCCCGAAGCAGTTGCCCGGTCGCCTTGAGTCGGCGCCTTTCACTTGGCAGGAAGCGCTCGACGCCGGCATCACCCGTCAGCGGTGGAGGCACCGAGGTCTTGACTCACCCAGCCGGGGCATCCGCAGCCCTGCGCCCGAACAAGCAACGGAGTTATCCATTACAGTCCGGCCCTACACGGTCATTACGCCATTTTCCGCAGCCTCCCATGCCACGGCGTTCAGGCTCTGGGAGTTTCCGGGTTTCCTGCCGGGCAGCCACGAATCTGCCATCCACATTTCCCGCCCGGACACCATGGCAATCCCGCGAAGGAAAGGAGTGGTGGGGCATGTAGGGCAGTTCTTCGAGGACGAAATCACTAACCACCAAGGCTTGCTCGTCACCACCAGGGCGCGGACGTGGCTCGATTGCGCCCGGAAGATGAGCATCAATGAGATTACCGTAGTAGCCGATCACCTGCTCCGGTTGCCGAGGCCCGAATTCGAAGGGCGCAGCGATCCTTACTGCACACGCGAGGATCTGGAAACCATGCTTGACCGCCACAAAGGAACGCCAGGAATCCGGAAGGCTCGCCTGGCACTCGAGCAGGCCCGCGTCGGAGCTGATTCTGCGCCCGAAACCCGGCTTCGGCTGGCACTCGAGTGGGCTGGGCTGCCAGAAGCGGAAGTCAACATGCCCACTGAGTTGGGTCCCGGCGTCGTGCGTCAACCGGACCTTTCGTATCCCGGACAGCGCGTGGCCGTGGAATACGAAGGTGAGGGGCACTCCGATCCGGACCAAATTGTCAGGGACATTGCGCGGGAAGAGGATTTCAGTCGCGCCGGGTGGATACTGGTCCGCATCTCAAAGCGCCACATGGGAAACGATGCGAGCTCAGCGGTAGCCAAAGTCAGGAGCGCGCTCATCAATGGTGGATGGACACCCAAGTGACTGGCATTAGTGGTTGTTCCGGGCCTTCAGAACAACCACTAATGCGAGCCAGTTGGTGAAGAGAGCGTTAGCTGAAGAGTTCGCTCTTGGGCTCGTTGTTCTTGACCTTCTGCCAGCCAAGCCACAGGACCAGGGCGAAGAACGGGATGGTCGCCAGGGTCCAGAGACCCAGGAGGAAGACCTCGCCGGTTGCCTTATCCGTCATGGTGTCGAAGCCAATCAGAATGGTGATGGCCAGCAGCGCAATGAGGCCCAGCCAGCTGGTCCACGGTGAACCGGGCATCGGGAGGCTGGAGACGTTGCCGCGCTTCTTTCGCAGGGCAATCTGGCTCGCGAAAATGGAACCCCAGGTGAAGATCACACCGATGGAGGCCGTGTTCAGTGCGAGGTCGAAAGCGTGGGAGCCACCCAGCCAGATGTTGAGCAGGATGCCCACCAAGTACACGCCGCCGATCGCCAGGATGGCCGCGTAGGGCACGTGGCGGGAGGACATTTTGGTGAGCCACTGCGGGGCGTGGCCGTTGTTGGCCATGGTCCGGAAGATGCGGCCGATCGAGTACAGGCCCGAGTTGCAGGAGGACAGGGCTGCGGTGATGACGATCATGTTCATGACGTCGCCCATCCAGCCGAGGCCCATCTGGCCGAACACGGTGACGAACGGCGAGGTTCCCGCCTTGTACTGGTCGGACGGCAACAGCATCGCAAGGAGCATCACAGAACCGACGTAGAAGACAATAATGCGGATCACGACGGCGCGGATCGCCTTGGGAACTTCGCGTTCCGGGTTCTGCATCTCACCAGCGGTAATACCGACGAGTTCGATGGCGTTGTAGGCGAAGATCACGGCGTTGAGGACCAGGATCATGACCAGGCCGCCCTTGGGGAACATGCCGCCGTCGTCGTGGAACAGGTTGCCTACCGAAGCGTGGCCGGTGCCCACCTGGGCGTTGGTGACAACCATGAAGGTGCCAACGGCCAGGAAGATCAGGATGGCTGCGACCTTGAGGCAGGAGGCCCAGAATTCGAACTCGCCGAAGGCCTTGACGCTGAACAGGTTCACGGCCACCAGCAGCACCAGCGCTGCAATGGCGGAGAGTTCAACGGGAACGTTCGGGAAGAAGAACTGGAAATACAGGCCGATCGCGATGAGCTCCGCGATGCCTGTCATGGCCCAGTTGATGAAGTACATCCAGCCTGAAAGGAAGGCGCCCTTCTTGCCGAACATTTCGCCGGCGTAGCTCACGAACGAGCCCGAGGTCTGGCGGTACATGATGAGTTCGCCGAGGGCGCGCATCAGCAGGTAAGCGATGACGCCGGCGATTGCGTAGGAGAAAATCAGGGCCGGGCCGGTGGAGGCCAAGCGGCCTCCGGCGCCCATGAACAGGCCGACGCCGATTGCGCCACCCATGGCGATCATGGTGACGTGGCGCCGGCTCAGGGTCTTCTGGTATCCCTCAGCGCTGAGGGTTGAATCGACGGCGGTGGGTGTGGCCGTCGGGTTCTGGAGATCTGTGGGGGTACTTTGCGGCACAGCTGTTCCTTGTGGGTTGGGGTATTGCTGTAGGTGTTTTGCGCCCATGCCGGAACATGGGCACCTTTGCCACACAAAATTCGAGCTTTCCTCGTTGGAGGACCCCGAAGCGTGACAAAGAACGCAGAACGCCGAAGGTTCGCGCAACCCGTCTATCTTACGGGATTAACGGGAATGCCCGTGACGCAGGCAACAGCACCCTCCCTGAACAAAGCAACGCGGGGTCACTTATGGCCCATGTTGGCCGCCCAAAGGGGCCATAAGTGACCCCGCGTTGCTTTAAGGAATGACGACGATGTTCTGGCCCTCATCTGCGAAAACTTCGTACGTCCGCAGGGGCTTCGCTCCAGTGGTGGAACACCCGGTTTCCAGCTCAAACGAATGCTGGTGGAGTGGGCACATCACCACACGCTTATCGATGGTTCCGTCCGCGAGGGGGCCTCCTTTGTGGGGGCACACCGCGGAGACAGCCCGCAGGCTCCCATCACGCAGCCGGAACACCGCTATCTGCTCGCCGTCGATCCCGAACGCCCTGCCTTCACCGAACGGAATTTGGTCAACCGGCCCAACGATGTGTGGAATCTTCATCGGACCGGCACTTGCGGGAGCACCGTCAAGGGCAGCGAGGTCCGAAATTGGCCAGGGGTGAGCGGATCATCCCGTTCACGCCACGGATCCACGTAGTTGTCCACGGACTCCTGCATCGCTTCATCCAAGCGGGCGGCAATGCCTTCGGAGTCATCCAGGATGACGCTGCGAAGATGCTCAATCCCTACCCGGGGAACAAACGCGTACGTCCGTTCAAGCCAGTTCGCGTTTTCCCGGTAGTACTGCATGAAACGACCCGCCAGGAGCGTGACTTCCTCGGGCGTATCCACCGTGACCAGTAGATCGCCCTTCCGGATGTGGGCGCCGGCCGCTCCCCCAATGTAGATCTCCCAGCGGCCGCCCTCCACCGCCACGACCCCAACGTCCTTCACCAAGGATTCTGCACAGTTCCGTGGACATCCGGAGACCGCGAGTTTCAGTTTTGCCGGCGACTCAATTCCCTGGAAGCGGGATTCAAGCGAAATGCCCAAACCAGTGGAATCACCCGTCCCAAAGCGGCAGTAGTCCTTCCCCACGCAGGTCTTCACAGTGCGGAAACTCTTGCCGTAGGCGTAGCCGGACGGCATGTCCAGATCGGCCCAGACTGTGGGGAGGTCTTCCTTGGCAACGCCCAGGAGATCGATGCGTTGACCACCGGTCAGCTTGATCATGGGAATGTTGTGCTTCTCCGCGACGTCGGCGATCCTCCGGAGCTGCTGCACGGACGTCACGCCGCCCTTCATCTGGGGCACCACGGAGAATGTGCCATCGCGCTGGATGTTCGCATGCACGCGATCGTTGATGAAGCGGGCATCGCGCTCGTCGATGTACTTGTCCGCCAGCATCATCTTCATGAGCGAGGCGAGGCCCATCTTGGACTTGGCGTCCTCCGCACTGTCAGGAGCCAAGGCCGCGAAAACCTGTGAAACCGAGCGCAGCCCAAGCTCCCGGATCCGGGACATCAACGCAGCCTTGTCCAAGGGAATGCCAGGCACGTAGTAGCTGGCTGAGGGGTCATCTTCTACGGCACCGTCGGCCGCCCACTCCACCACCTGCGTGACCAGCAACTTGCAGGAGCCACACCCCTTGCCTGCCCGGGTGGCATCCATGGCAGCGGGTACAGAGCGACACCCACCCTGTACAGCCGAGACGAGTGCCCCTTTGGAGACTCCATTGCAGTTGCAGACCTGGGCAGAGTCAGCCAGTTCCGCAACACCTTCCTCCTCCGAAGGCGAACCGAGATCGAACATCAGCGAGAGCCGCTCCTCGGGCAAGGGTAGTCCCTGGTCAAAAGCCTGGGTCAAGTAAGCAACCTTGCGGCTGTCACCAAGGAGGGTAGCGCCCACCATCTTGTTGTCCCGGATCACGATCGACTTGAACACGCCCCGGCTCGGTTCCGAGAAAACAATGTGCTCATCCGTGTCGAGTTCCGGGCCCGGCAGGCCCATGGAAGCGACGTCGACGCCGGCCACCTTCAGCTTGGTGGCGGTCCGGGACCCCAGATAGACCGATGAACGATCCACGCCGGTGAGCTGGTCTGCCAGAACGGCGGCCTGCTCCCACAAGGGAGCCACCAGCCCATAAACCTCGCCCCGGTGCTGAACGCACTCTCCCACGGCATAAATGTCCTCTTCGTCCATAACCCGCAGGTGGTCGTCCACCACGATGGCCCGTTCCACGGCCAAGCCACTCACCACGGCGACATCCACGTTGGGCCGGATGCCGGCTGTAACAACCACCATGTCGCAGCTCAGCTCAGTGTCATCACGCAATCGCACACCGGTGATCCGGTCCTTGCCCAGCACCGCGGTGGTCCGGCTTCCTGTGTGGACCTCGATGCCCAGCGCCTGGACGCTTCGCCGCAGTATTGCGCCGCCGTCGGGCCCTAATTGCGCATTCATGAGGTGGCCGCCTGAATGGACCACCGCGACGTCAAGGCCGTAGGCCTGCAACCCGCGGGCCGCCTCCAACCCGAGCAATCCACCGCCAATCACCACAGCCCGCCGATGATGCTCATGCTGGGCGAACTGGACCATCTTGCGCGTATCGTCCATGGTCCGGAACGTGAAGACCCCGTGGCGCACTGATCCGCTGGGTGTGTACAGGCCATCCATCGGCGGAAGGAACGAGTGGCTTCCGGTGGCGATGATCAGGACATCGTACGGAACCACCCTGCCATCGGCCGCGAAGACGTGTCTGCTGTACTTGTCTATGCGCTCCACCCGCACGCCGGCATGGAGGGTGATGTTGTTTTCCTGGTACCACGGCAGGGCGTTGAGGAAGATGTCCGCATCGCTTTCCTCGCCGGACAGCACGTGGCTGAGCATGATGCGGTTGTAGTTTCCGTACGGTTCATCCCCGAACATGGTGATCTCGAAAGCGTCTCCACCGGCGCGGGCGAGGATTTCCTCAACAGTGCGGGCACCGGCCATGCCGTTGCCGATGACCACCAGTCGCCTGGCCATCAGTGCTCCACCATGCCCAGGTCCACCACCACGGAACCGCGGACACCAGCTGGCGCGGCGATGAACAGCTCGATCATCGAGCCGCCCTCGATATCTTCCACAACCCTCAACGGGACGTGTACATCGCCTTTTGCTCCGATGGGGAAGTACCGCATCGGAACGCCGTCGCGCATGAGGACAACCGCGATGAGTTCGGAGCTGGAGTTGCCGCCGCGGAAGTAAAGAGTCTGATTTACGACGCCGTCCGGGACAAAGTGCGCCAGCTCGCTGTGGAGGGGAACCGGCTTTTCCATGCCGATGCCGTCAAACGGGAAAATGCCCTGGAGGAAGAGGTTCTTGGAGATCACGGAAAGATCCTTTCGGCCGGCTTCCTTCCATGGTGCTCCAGTGTTGTTTCGGGACGCTTGATGCCGTGTTTCCATATGCAGGACACAGCGTAACGATCCCTTTGCGAACAACTCACCCCGACGGCAGCGGCCTAGAGCAACTCCCCATCCTGCATTCCGTACCGGACCCAGCTACCCACCGAGCCCGCCGCGGCGCACCGGTCGAACCACTCCCCCAACGCACGGTMGTGGCTCACGATGACCAGCGTCCCCGCGAAGTCCGCGAGCGCAGCTTCCAACTGTTCCACGAGCACCGGCGCCAGGTGGTTGGTGGGTTCGTCCACGATCATGGTCTCGTAACTGCCCAGAAGCAGCCGGGCAAGGGCTAGCCGGCGTTGCTGTCCGGCGGAGAGGCTACCCACGGGAACGTGAAATTCAGCAGGCCGGAACAAGCCAAGGCGCAGCAGGGCCTCGGCGTGTTCGTCGATGTTTCCGCCCAGTCCCGCGGCAAACGCCGGAAGCAGACGGAGCCCCGGACGGGGCGGAACGTCGAGTTCCTGCTGCAGATACCCCACCGCGCCCTGGACGGCCAAGGTTCCGCTGACGGGCTCAAGCGTCCCGGCGAGCACAGACACCAGTGTTGATTTTCCTGCTCCGTTGGGTCCGGTGATGAGGATCTTTTCCCCGGTTTCGACGCGCAGGTCAGTTGGCTTCAAGCGCCCCGGAACGGTGATGCTGCGTGCTTCGATGGCCGGCCCAGCGGTCTCCTCCACCTGCAGGTCAAGTTGCGCGGCGAGCTTGAGCGGCACAGGTGGCCGGTCAATGGGATTCTCTTCGAGCCGGCGCAGGCGTTCCTGGGCGTTCCGCACTTTGCTGGTGGCGGCGCGCTGCCAGGTGCCCTTTTTGAAGCCGGTTGCAAACTTGTCGTTGTCGCGCACCCGGCCGTAGCCCATGCCGCCCGAACCCGTGGCGGCCTGGAACCGCTCGGCGGCCATGGCGTCGAGCCATTCCTCGTATTGCTGCACCCAACGGGCACGCTGTGCGGCTTTCTCACGCAAGTAGCCTTCATAGCCGTTGCCGTAGCGATTGACGGACCGGCGTTCGGCGTCGACTTCGATGACTGTGCTGGCTACCTTCCGCAGCAGGACACGGTCGTGCGAAACCACCACCACGGTGCCTGGGTGCGCAGCCAATCTCGATTCCAGCCAGGCCGTGCCGTTCGCGTCGAGGTGGTTGGTGGGCTCGTCCAGGAGCAGGGCTTCGGCAGGATCGGCCAGCAGGCACGCGAGGGCAACGCGCTCCTGCTCGCCGCCGGACAAAGATCCAAGCGTTCGACGCCGGTCCAGGCCTCCCAGCCCCAGCCGGTCAAGCGCTGCTTCCACCCGGGACTCGGCAGCGTATCCCTCCCGGAGTTGGTACTGGGTCTGCAGGCTTCCGTAGAGTTCCAGGGTTTCGGGGTCGGCATCCGCCAGGTCCCGCTCCAGTTCGCTGATGCTGGCCTCGAGCGCACGCAAGGCAGTAAGCGATGCGTCGATGGCATCCCCCACAGTGAGCGATGCCGGAAGTCCGTGTGTTTGGGCCAGATAACCCACGCGGTAGCCGGAAGTCCCTGCCAAACCTGCCGTGCCGTCGTCGGGCGTTTCCACGCCGGCCAGCAGGCGGAGAAGGGTGGATTTTCCCGCCCCGTTTTCTCCGACAATGGCTACGTGTTCGCCGTGATCGATGGTGAGGTCAACGCCGTGGAAAAGTTCTCGGTCCCCATAACCGTGGGAAACGCCGGAAAGGTGAAGGTGGTCAGTCAAGAGGTGTCCTCGCAAAGTCCGCAGTGAATGGCAGGGAACCGCTGAGGGCACTGCCGTAGTGGGTACTGGGGATGCAGCCGGATGGAAGGGCTGCGCTCAAGACTTCATCGGTCCAGACTGCCCGGGGAACGAGGGCGCGTCAAGTTTCAGGCTGGAGCGATTGCCCGTTTCCTCGGGCCCCCTGGCACGCGCGCACCATTCCACCCGCAAAGATAGTCTGGTCATATGGGCACCATTTCGACGCGGACGAGGCTTTACCGGTTCAATGCCCTGGACGCCGTGGCCGTCGCTGCCTATCTGGGATTCACGATCTACTTCACGTTTGCGGGCGAATCCGTGGAGCGAATGATGCTCCAGCTTTTTTCAGACCCTGCCACAGCCTCGTATGCCGTTAACGCACTCTTCTATGCCGTCGTCGGGGTTTTCGCCCTGGCATCCGCCTGGCGCATAGTCGGCCGTGACGTCAAGATCCTGGGCACCCGCCCTTGGTTCACTCTTGGCATGGTCCCCCTTGCGGTGGTGGTCATGCTGATCGTCACGGCACTCCTGGTTGCGGCGACCGGTACTGCGCAGACTTCCGAAAACCAGTTGGGCATCCAAGGCCTCCTTCAGCGTGTGCCGGCTTGGCTCATGGTGCCGCTGCTGGTGGTCCTGGGTCCGTTCGTAGAGGAGTACTTGTTCCGGCACCTGCTGATCGGCAAGCTGTCGCAGTACGTGAACATCTGGATCTGCTGTGCCCTTTCGGTGGGAGTTTTCGCATCGATCCACGTGGTGGGCAGGGAGGGTCTGGTGTTGCCGGCCCTTGCGCCTTATCTCGGCATGGCCCTGGTGCTGGTGGCGGTCTATGTGTGGACGGGAAAGAACCTGATGTTCTCCTACTTCGTCCATGCCGCCAAGAACCTCCTGGCCGTGGTTCTCATCTATGCGATCCCGCCGGACTTCCTCCCCCACTAGCAACAGGGGCATGCCGAGACACGAGTTCTGCATCAGCGGAGGCCGTTACTAGACTCGGACTGTGAACAACCAACTCCCTGCCAAGGTTTCCGACATCTTTGACCCCTCGCGCTGGCGCACCGTTTCCGGCTTCGAGGACTTCAAGGACATGACGTACCACCGGCAGGTTGAGCGTTCCACGGACGGGACGGTCAAGGATCTCCCCACTGTCCGCATCGCCTTTAACCGCCCCGAAGTGCGCAACGCGTTTCGTCCGGGCACTGTGGACGAGCTTTACCGGGCCATGGACCACGCCCGCATGACTCCCGACGTCGCCACCGTTCTACTCACGGGCAACGGACCGTCGGAAAAGGACGGTGGGCACTCGTTCTGTTCGGGCGGCGACCAGCGGATCCGTGGCAGGGACGGCTACCGCTACGCCGAGGGTGATACCCAGGAGACCATCGACCCCGCCCGCGCCGGCCGCCTTCACATCCTGGAAGTCCAGCGCCTGATGCGGACCATGCCCAAGGTGGTCATCGCCGTCGTCAATGGTTGGGCAGCGGGCGGCGGACATTCCCTGCACGTGGTCAGCGACCTCACCATCGCCTCGCGCGAACACGGCAAGTTCAAGCAGACCGATGCCACGGTGGGAAGTTTCGACGCCGGATATGGCTCTGCGCTGCTGGCCCGCCAGATCGGGCAGAAAGCTGCGCGGGAGATCTTCTTCCTGGCCCGCGAATACTCGGCTGAGGACATGGTCCGGATGGGAGCCGTGAACGAGGCTGTGGACCACGCGCGGTTGGAGGAAGTCGCGCTGGAGTACGCGGCTGATATCGCCCGCCAGTCCCCCCAGGCAATCCGCATGCTGAAGTTCGCCTTCAACCTGGCCGACGACGGCCTGGCCGGGCAGCAGGTCTTTGCTGGTGAAGCCACGCGGCTGGCCTACATGACGGACGAAGCCGTGGAGGGCAAGGAAGCCTTCCTCCAGAAACGCGACCCCGACTGGTCCAACTTCCCCTACTACTTCTAGGACATCCCTGTGGACATCGATCCCGTACTTAAAGCACTGGCCGCTGCCCTGCATGGCGAGGGTCCCGCCGTCGAAATTGTGGTTCACGAGGACGGCCAGCCGGAAGCCGTTCCGGTAGAGACCGGCGTGGAAGATGCCGCGGTGGTGGTCCGGACATCCGGCTCCACCGGCACGCCCAAGGCGACTGTCCTCAGTGTGGATGCCCTGGCTGCGTCCTCTGTGGCCACGGCGATGGCCTTACGCGGCGAAGGCCAGTGGCTGCTGGCGCTCCCCCTGCAGTATGTGGCCGGGGTCCAGGTCCTGGTTCGCTCACTGTACGCGGGGACGCGGCCTTGGGTGATGGACCAGTCGAACGGCTTCACGCCTGAGGCATTCACTGCTGCCGCCGAGGAACTGACGGACAAGATCCGCTTCACGTCGCTGGTGCCCACGCAGCTGCAGCGGCTCCTGGATTCACCCGCGCCCGAGACCTTGGCCGTCTTGCGCCGCTTCAATGCCATCCTGCTGGGCGGCGCGCCGGCGTCCGCTGAGCTGCTGGCAAACGCCCACGCGGAAGGGCTCCACGTGGTCACCACCTACGGCTCAGCCGAGACGTGCGGTGGGTGCGTGTACGACGGCGAGCCGCTGGACGGCGTCGAGGTCCGCATTGGCGATGGTGAGCTGGAAGGCCGCATCCTGCTGGGTGGCGAGACGGTGGCGGCGGGCTACCTTGACGCCCCGCGCGCGACGAAGGCCGCGTTCTTCGAGGAGGACGGCGTGCGCTGGTACGTCACCGGCGACCTCGGCGAAGTTACCGACGACGGCAAACTCACCGTCCATGGCCGTGCCGATGACGTCATCATCACCGGCGGTGTCAAAGCCTCCGCCACGTACATCCAAAGCAAGCTGGAAGAGCTCGACGGCGTCAGCGCGGCTTTCGTCGCGGGTGTCCCATCACATGAATGGGGCCAGGCCGTGGCAGCTTACGTGGCCATGACCGATCCATCGCCGGAAGGCCTTAAGGGGTTCACGGCCCGCCGCGAAGCAGCGTTGGGGGTCTTGGCACCCAAGACCGTAATTGCCGGCAAGGAATTGCCAATGCTGCCCAACGGAAAACCGGACAGGCTGGCCATGATCGACCAGCTATCCGCCGCGCATCAGGGACAATAGAGAGGTTCTGCCCTCATGACTCCGACTAAAGATCAACGCGAAACACACGAGGTACTGCACGTGGCGACAGCTGCACAATGGATTCAAGGAGCCCGGCTCCGCACACTGCCCGCGGCCATCGCGCCCGTACTGATCGGTTCGGCAGCGGCGTTTGAGCTCCATGCTTTCCGGCTGCCGAATGCGATCCTTGCGGCGCTCGTGGCGCTCCTTCTCCAAGTCGGCGTCAATTACGCCAATGACTACTCGGACGGCATCCGTGGGACCGACGAGGACCGGGTGGGGCCGCTGCGCCTGGTTGGTTCCGGACTCGCCAAGCCGGAGCAAGTGAAGTGGGCGGCCTTCGGATTGTTCGGCGCCGCCATGGTGTGCGGGTTGATCCTGGTCATCATTACCCAGACCTGGTGGCTGATCCTGGTAGGCCTGGGTTGCGTCCTGGCAGCATGGGGCTACACGGGCGGCAAGAATCCTTACGGCTACCTTGGCCTGGGCGACGTCTTCGTCTTCGTGTTCTTCGGGCTGGTGGCAACGCTCGGCACAACGTACACCCAAGCCGGGCAGGTCAGCCTTGCTGCCGTCATTGGCGCGATCGGTACGGGACTCATCGCCTGCGCCCTGCTCATGGCCAACAACGTCCGGGACATTCCCACGGACACGGCCGCAGGAAAACGCACTTTGGCCGTGCGGCTTGGAGACAGGCACGCCCGCGAGAGCTACGTGTTGATGCTGGCCGTCGCCATCCTGCTGGTGATTGTGCTGGCGCCCACCAAGCCTTGGATGTTGATCGTTCTCCTGCTGATTCCGGCGTGCCTGATGCCTGCCTGGCTCATGGTCAACGGCAAGAAGCGCAAGAGCCTCATTCCCGTGCTCAAGCAGACCGGCCTGATCAACCTCGGCTACAGCCTGCTGTTCTCGCTCGGCCTGATCCTGAGCCGCGGCTTCTAGGTTTCCCTACTTGGAACCTTTTCCTACTTGGAACCCGGGCGTTTGTCGTTGTTGACGGCGATGTCCGGGTTCTGCTCCACGAGGCTATCCTCTGCCTCGGCGTCCTCAACCTCGCCAGCGGTGCGGATGGGCTTGGCCCGGCCGGAAAAGCGTTCCCGCATGGCCGCAGTGGCGGCGTCGCGCTGTTTCTGGAAGAAGAGGTAACTGATGGCGAACGCGATCAGTCCCGCGAAGACCACGGCCAGGATCCAGCCCACCTGCAAAAAGGCGAACAGGATGAACAGCGGCACGAACAGCGCCAATCGGATGAGGGAATACTTCAGGAAAGCCACTATCCAAGTTTAGCCGCCCGGATGGTTGCACTCTGATCACGGCCGGAACCGGGCGTCCAGTGAATGCCTTCCGGCGACTAGACTTGGTGCATGCTCCGGGTTGTTGGCGTCGTCGTCGTCCTTGTTTTCTTCGTCTACGCCCTTGTGGACGTGATACGAACCGACGGCAGGTACACGCGAGGCATCTCCAAGCCCGCATGGATCGTGGTCATGATCCTCCTGCCGCTCTTGGGTGCCGTCCTCTGGTTCATCTTCGGCCGGCCCTACGGCAAGCCCTCGGCGCAGCCCGTCCGCAGCCACCCCACCGCCCCGGATGATGATCCCGAGTTCCTCCGCAACCTGGAAACCCGCCGCCGGAACACCGACGAAGAAGAGCGCCTCAAGAAGCTCAAGGCAGAGCTCGAAGCCAAGGAACGGAAGCTCAAAGGTGCTGATGGCGCGGAGGGCAGCCAGGGCAATAAAGCCCCCGGATACAAGTCCGGCGATGCCAAACGCGGCGAGCCGGATACCCATGGCACCGACGAACTGAAGTAGGGAACATGGCCCAGCAAGCTGATGGATCACGGCAGTCATTTACTTCCGCATCCCCCAGCGGCGGGCCACCGATTCTTGCACATCCACCCATTGACGACGTCGTGCGGCCACCAGGTCCAGCACTACTGTCCAGAATTTTGTGGGTAGCCAGCTTCATCGCCGGGATCGCCGTGGTGGTTACCAGTTTCTTTGCCCGCGACTCGCACTTCGACCGCCTGAAGGGTGTTATCGCAGGCAAGCTCCCCGATGGTGACGCCCTGGCAGTCGAGGGTGCAACCGCCGTCGTGTTCCTCGGAAGCCTGGCCATGCTTGCCCTGGTGGTCGCGATGGAAGCGGTCCTGCTGGCTGTGGCCTTCAAGCGCCGCAGCTGGGCGCGGTGGCTGCTTGCACCGCTGATCCTCCTGCACGCCGTGGTCACCGTAATCACCGCAGATTACGTCGTAGCCCCGGGAGGCGCGGGCGTCCTGTCCACCGTGCTGCTTGCCGTCCAGTACGTCATGGCTGCGGCAGGCCTGATCCTTTTGTTCCTGCCCTCCACCACGGCATGGTTGCTCAGCGGACGCCGACGCGCGACGGAAATCTAACCGCGCCCACTGTGGCTGAACGCCAGCGAGGGGGTCGGCCTCGAAAGTGTCGTGCTCAGAGCCCGGAGTATGAGTGCAGGCCGTTGAAAACGGTGTTGACGAGTGTGAAGTTGATGATCACGCACGCGTAGCCAACGATCGACAACCACGCTGCGCGGGTTCCCGTCCAACCGCGTGTAGCCCGTGCGTGAAGGTAGCCTGCGTAGACCACCCAAATAACGAACGTCCACACTTCCTTGGGGTCCCAGCCCCAGAACCTGCCCCAGGCCTTCTCAGCCCAGATGGCACCGAACATGAGGGTGAACGTCCAGCCGATGAAAGCGATCGCATTGATGCGGTAGGACAGGTTTTCCAGGCTCAGCGCGTTTGGAACCACCCGCATGAAGCCAAGCTTGTCAGCGCGGCCGGCGGCCAGGTTCTTCTGCCGGTACGACTGGACCAACTGCAGCGCGGACATGGCGAACGTCAAGGTAAACAGGGCCGAGGACATGACCGCGATGGAGACGTGGATGATCAGCCAGTAACTCTGGAGGGCCGGGACCAGGTGGCCCACCGGCGTCCAGAACGATACCGAGGCAGCCACCAGCATGATGATGGCCAGCCCGACAACGAAGGTACCCAGGAACCGCAGGTCACGTCGGATGAGCACGATAAGAAAGACCGCTACGGCTACGAATGCGCCGGTGGTGAGGAACTCGTACATATTGCCCCAAGGCACCCGGCCTGCGCCCAGTGCACGCGTCACAACGCCCGCGCCATGAATGAGCACGCCCAGTACTGTGAGTGCCACAGCCACCCGGGCGGGCACGCGGCGTTCGGCGCCGTACTTCATGTCGCCGGCCGCGGTGCCACCCTCAACGGTGAAGCCCGACGTCGGACGCTCGGCACGGCCAGCCGGCCCACCGGCGTCGGGGCCTCCCAACCTTCCGCTGGCGCGACCAGCTGCCACCGCGACCTTCTGCGCTGGAGCGCTGGCAGCCGCCTTCGCGTCGATGGCACGCAGCGCCTTGCTGCTCTTGGCCAGGTCCCAGGCAAACGCGATGAACGCCACGGTGTACGTGCCGGCGGCCAGCAGCATGAACAGCTCGCTGTACTGGCCCAGGGTTTCGTTGATGACGGGCATTACTGGTCCTTCGAGGTTGGGGAAGAGACTGTGGGGGTTGGTGCCGTATCGGAGTCAGCGGGGATCTGCCATTCCCGGGCAAAGAGTTCACGGAGGGCTGCTGCTTCGCCCGCGAGTCGGTGGTCTTCGCCTCGGGCCAGCAGGCCGTATTCCACCATGGTGCGGCCGTCCTGGTGAGTTCCGGTGCGGACCCATACGCGGCGGCGGTTGACGTAAAGCGAAGTCACCAGGCCGGCTACAGCCAGGAGGCCGAAAATCAAAGCGTACAGCTGCCCTGGGTTGTGGTGGACGTCCACGCCGATGTACTTCTTCACGCCGTCGAAGCTGATGCTGCCTTTGCCGTCCGGCAGTGTCTTCGTCATCCCCGGGGCCAGTGTGATTCCGCCAGCTTCGAGCTTTCGGCCATTGAGCTGTTGGAGGTCCCTGACGTCCAGCTCGAACACGTTCTGGGGAACGCCCTTGTCCAGGCCGAGGTCGCCGTAGTAGGAATCCAGGCTCAACTGTGGGTTGAAGAGTTCGGGACTTGCGCTGAAGGAGATGCCATTTTCGGACTTGAAGGCCGTGGGCAGGAAGAAGCCTTGGAACGCCAGCTGGTCCGGTTTGCCATCCGGCACTTTGATGACCACGGATGAGTAGTAGTTATCGCCCTGGACCTTGGCCGTGACCGGCCCCTGGAAAGCAATGTTGCCCTCGCCGTCGCGGACAGTCACCACGGGTGCGTAGCCGTTTCCGGTGAGGTAGAGGCTGGTGCCACCCAGTGAGATGGGATCGTTGACCTTGAGGGTTTCCTTCTTCGCCGGCGAATCCGGATTTTCCTTGGTGGTGACCTCGGCCGTGTAGTCGATGGGCTGGCCGATCTTTTTGGGCGACTCGCGATCGAAGGTGGCTTCAAACTTGTCCAACTGAATGGAGTAGGGCTGGAGCCAGCTGCTTTGGAAGTTGGTGCCCGGGGTGAATTGGTCGTAACCCACCAGGGTGTTGACGAACGTCTCACCTTCCACAAGGATCCGCTGGCCGCTGTACCCGAAAAGGCCGCCGATCGCCACGGAAACCAACACGCCGATCAGCGAAGTGTGGAACACCAGGTTCCCGACTTCCTTCAGGAAGCCGCGCTCGGCACCCAAGGACGGGAGGTCGCCGTCGACGTCCCTGACCTCCACGCGGTAACCGCGCTTCTTGAGCAGTCCAGCAGCATCGTTGATAGCCTTCGACGCCGGGATCCCGGCGTCGGCGGGCAGCGCGAGCGTGCCGTACTCCGGCAGGCGAGAAAGGCGCTTGGGAGTGCGCGGCGGCTGCGACTTCATCGCTTTGTAGTGGGCTATGGCGCGGGGAGTGACGCAGCCAATCAGGGAGATGAACAGCAGAATGTAGATGGCCGAGAACCAGGCCGACGAGTAGACGTCGTAGAGCTGGAGGGCATCGAGAAGCTGCCCGTAGGAGGGGTTGTCCTTGATGTACTGGGTGACAACCGCAGGATTCGCTGCGCGCTGCGGGAACAGGGACCCCGGCACCGCGCCCACAGCCAACAGGAGGAGCAGGAACAACGCCGTCCGCATGCTCGTCAACTGGGTCCAGGCCCACCGAAGCATGCCCAGGATGCCCAGGGAGGGCAGCGCGGCCTCGGACTTGGCCTTTTGCAGTTTCCCTTCCGCTGGGGTCGTGCCTTCAGCGGCTGGTGACTTCTTCTTGGCTTTCACGGACTCGCTCATCAGATTGGCAACTTCACATCGGTTTGGAACCAGTACTGCAACTCGGTCACCCAGGTTCCCCACACGCCGGTGGCCATCAGGATGCCGAGCAAAATCAGGATGCCTCCGCCAAACCGCTGGATCGCCAGGCGGTGCGTCCGGAAGAAGGACATGACGCCCATGCCCCGCCGGACGGCAAGGGCGATCAGGAGGAACGGGATACCCAGGCCAAGGCTGTAAACGAAGGCCAAAAGCGCACCCTTTGCCGCCGACGATCCGCCGGACAAGCTCAGCAACTGTACCGCGGAGTATGTGGGCCCGATACATGGAGCCCAACCCAGCCCGAACGTCAACCCCAGGAGCGGCGCGCCCCACAGGCCGGCCGGAGGCTTGGCATGGATTTTGGCGTCACGCTGCAGCCAACCAAAGCCACCCATGAAGACGATGCCCATGAGGATGACCAGAATGCCGAGCACTTGGGTGATCCAGGCGTTCTGCGGGCCTGTCAGGAGGGTGCCGAGTTGGCCAAACGCACCGCCCAGGAGGACGAAGATTACCGAGAAGCCAAGGACAAACAGTCCAATACCTGCCAGCATGCGGCCCCGGCGCTGCTTTTGGAGGTCGACGCCGGTCAATCCCGTGACGTAGCCAAGGTAACCGGGGACCAGCGGCAGCACACACGGCGAAAGGAACGAGACGAGTCCGGCCAGCAGCGCAACCGGCACGGCAAGCAGCAAGGATCCATTCAGGATCGTCTCGGCGAAAGGACTGTTCATCGGTACTACTCAGCCACTGCGGACGTAATGAGGGCCTTCAAAGTGCTCTTCTCAATTTCACCGAGGACACGGGAGGCAACTTTGCCCTCCTTGTCCAAGACCAATGTGGTGGGCACGGCACCCGGAGGAACGATTCCGGACACGGACAGGAGCACGGCACCGTCTTTGTCGTTGAAGCTCGGGTAGGTGAGGTTGAAGGTCTTGTCGAAGGCCTCCGCCGTGGCTTTCTCGTCACGCAGGTTAACGCCGAAGAATTGAACGCCTTGGTCCTTGAACTCCTGGTGCAGGGCTTCAAGCTGGGGCGCTTCGACGCGGCAGGGGGCACAGGCCGCGAACCAGAAGTTCAAGACCGTGACCTTGCCCTTGAGGTCTTCGGGCTTGACCGTGTCTCCGTTGAAGAGTGTGCCCTTGAGCGCCACGGGTGCAGCGCGGTCCGCTTTGGCGAACTCGGTGACGGAGCCATCCCCGGCTACATAGTTCTTGTTATCGCCTTTTCGGGCTTGCTCTGCGAGGGAGTCCTTCTGGGCGCAGGCTGACAAGCCCATGGTAAGTCCTGCCAACAGGACACCACCGGCTGTGAGCACGCCGCGGCGCGAAAGGTTGTTATCCATCTATCTACGCCCCCGGGGTGCTTGCTGCACCGGGAAGGAGCACCGCAGCAGGTTCGCTGTATTCGACCCGCACAATCTTGCCGTCGCCGTCCAGGGTCAGGGATGTCAGGGAGGTCAAGGTGCATTCACGCTTACGGGGGTCGTGCGCCAGCCGGCGGCCCTCGGCGGACAGACGGGTGGACCAGATGGGAAGCTGATGGCTGACAAGGATCGCCTCAGCGCCGTCGCCACCCAGTTCGATTGCCTTGACGCGCGCGTCCTCAACGGCAGCCAGGACCCGCGCGGCTTGCTCTTTGTAGGGCTCGCCCCAGGACGGGCGCAGGGGGTTCCGGAAATAGAGCCAGTGCTTAGGCTTCAGGAATTCGCTGCGCGTGGGGTGAAGTCCCTGGAAGTGGTTCTCCGCTTCGATGATCCTGGGGTCCGTATGGATCTCGAGATGGAGCGCCTCGGCAGTGGGCATTGCCGTTTCCTGGGCGCGCGTCAGCGGCGAGGCGACCAGGTGGACAATCCTGGCACCCTCGCTTGCGCGGACGGCAAAGTGCTCAGCCAGCATGCGTGCCATTTCCCGGCCCCGCTCGGAGAGATGGAATTCAGGCAGCCGGCCATAGAGGACGCCATCGGGATTATGGACCTCGCCATGGCGAAGCAGATGGACAGTTGCTTGGGGCATGTTTACCAGTTTCTCAAAGAAGCGGGGCGATCCGAAATCTTCTACCGCTAGTAGAACTCAAAGTTTTCCAGAAATGTTCCGTGAAGTTGGAATAAAAGATGCATATGCATGTTTATACTAGACACGAAGCTCGGTTGACGTTTCAAGTAAATGCATCAACCAGTCGACCGGGCAAGCCAGCGGTACCTTCCACTACATACAGGAGCAACATCATGATGACCCTTCCCGCCAACGTCACCACCGGCATCTGGACCCTCGACGCTTCCCACAGCGAGATCGGCTTCACCGTCCGCCACGCAGGTATCAGCAAGGTCCGCGGCGTGTTCAAGGACGCCGACGCCACCCTCGAAGTTGGCGAGACGCTGACCGACTCGAAGGTCAACGCCACTATCCGGACGGCCAGCTTTGACTCCGGCGACGTCAACCGCGACGGCCACGTCAAGGGCGAGGACTTCTTCGATGTGGAGAAGTACCCGGAGATCACCTTCGTATCCCGCCACGTCAAGGCAAACGGCGACGGCTTCGATCTTGTGGGCGATCTCACCATCAAGGGAGTCACCAAGGAAGTTTCCATCGAAACCGAATTCAACGGCGTCGCAGTGGATCCCTTCGGCAACACCCGTGCAGGCGTCTCCGGCGAAACCACCATCAGCCGCAAGGACTTCGGCCTGACCTGGAACGCCGTGCTTGAGGCCGGCGGCGTCCTTGTCAGCGACAAGGTTGTCATCAACCTGGAACTCGCGTTCATCGCACCAGCAGCTCCATAACTCCACGGCAGCTTGCACGGGAGTTTGTACGACAGTCCCGAGTAAACGGCGCCCCATCACAGTTCCGCTGTGGGGGCGCCGTTTCGCATGCTCAGAAGTCACCCTGCGATTATTCGGCAAACAGCCTGTAGTTAGCTGCGAAGTAGCTCCGAATTTCCTATGCATCCTTCAACCTGCGGTCTAAAGTGATGCCATGAGTAACCCAGATGAAGCACCAGAGCCTCAGCAGCCCGGCGCCCAGCCTCCGCAGCCCGGCAACGTTCCTCCTGCGGGTTACCAACCGCCGCAGGGCTACCAACCACCCCAGGGCTACCAGCCGCCGTCGCAACCTGGCCAGTATTCGCAACAGGGCCAGCCGGCACAACCAGCGCAACCAGGACAGCCAGGTGGTTTCCACTTCGAAATGCCGACCGACGGACCCCGCAACTTCAATGACGTCCTTCCGCAAGGTGGGTTCTCCGGCCTCTTCAAGACCATGGGCCTGCCCACCGAGCTCAAAGTGTCCTACTTCATTTGGGTCATCTCGGGACTCCTGGGGCTCCTCTTTGGCCTCATCGGGCTTTTCGCCATCATCGCCGCGTTCGCTTTCATGCCAGGAGTCGCCGCACTCCTTCTGGTACTCCTGATCATCAGCCTTGCTGTTGCAGCCGCCCAGATTGTCCTCGCCATGAAGATGAAGGAAGGCAAGGAATGGGCACGCCTTGCCTTGACCGTCCTTGCCGCGGTTTCGCTGTTGCTCGCCATCTTTGGCTCCATCAACACCGGCGGGCCCGGGGCAGGCCTGGGTGGCAACTGGCCTGGCTTCCTGGTCAGCGCTGTGGCCGTCGTCCTGATGTGGTTGCCGAACTCACAGCTGTGGTTCAAGGCAGTAAAGGGCGCCGTCTAGCCCGGCTGAAGTACCGCCGTCGGGCTCTCCTCCAAGGCGCCCTGACAGGTGCACAGGCCGTGGTGGTCCATCGGACCACCACGGCCTTCATCATGAAGGCGTACGCCATGGTGATGATTTCATCGGAAGCAGGAAATTCCTGCGTGTGATCATCCGCAGCACCGGACCCCGGAGGTACGGTGGAAGCAGAACCAGGCTGGGGGCAGGGTCTTTTTGCTGATCCCGGCAGCCGTACCAGCAGTCGAACACAAGCAAAGGAATGCCATGAGCAACCCTCCATACCCGCCGTCCAACGCGGGGGACGCCAATCCGGGCGACGCCAACAAGGGCGACGCCAACAAGCCTGAGCAGCCGGGCCAGCCATCCACGCCCCAGTATGGTCAGCAGGCACCGCAGTACGGTCAGCAGACTCCCCAATATGGCCAGCAGCCGGCCGCACCACAGTATGGCCAGCAATCCCCGGCCGCACCACAGTATGGCCAGCCCCCGGCTCCCCAGTACGGCCAGCAGACGCCACAGTACGGCCAGCAGTCGCCGTACGGCCAGCAGCCTTCTCCCTACGGTCAACAGGCTCCGCAATACGGTCAGGACACCAACTGGCCCAGCCAGCAGCCCGGTCCCACAACGGTTCCGCAGATGGTCAACATTTCCTTCTGGATGATCATCGCGGCGGGCATCCTGTCCGCCATCAGCTCGCTGATCCTGGCCACCACCGGCTCGGATGCCTTCATCAACTCGATGATCCGGCAGGCCGCACAGCAGGGCACTGAATTCCCCGAAGGCTCCCTGGAAGGCATGCGTGGCGGTATCGTCGTTGCCGCGATCATTGGGGCAATCGTGTCCCTTGGCCTCTACGCCTTGGTTGCATTCCCGGTCCGCAAGGGCAAGAACTGGGCCAGGATCCTGGGCACCGTCTTCGCGGCGATCTCTGTCCTTGGCCTCGCCGGACTGTTCCAGTTCGGTGCCACGTACGGCATCCTGCAGCTCTTGGTGATCCTGCTGGGAGTTGCCRCAATCGTCCTGCTGTACCTGCCGGCGTCGGCTCCGTACTTCCGCAAGCCGCAGCCTTTCGGCAACCCTTACCAGAACCCTTACGGCCGCTAAGCCGACAAGCTTTCTATAACAACTCAGCGGGCGCGGACCCGGTAAGGCTAGACAGCCTGACCCGGTGTCTGCGCCCGTTGTGCGTGGTAGGCCAGGATCTGCAGCTCGGTGGCCATGTCCACCTTGCGGAGGTTCACGTGCGGCGGAACCTGAAGGAGAACTGGAGCAAAGCTCAGGATGCTGCGGATGCCGGCCGCGATGACGCGATCGCAAACTGCCTGGGCAACGGTGGCTGGCAAAGCCAGCACCACCATATTGGTGTGTGTGCGTTCCAGGACGCGTTCAAGTTCTGCTGAATCGCTGACCCGCAACCAACCCACCTCATTGCCGATCACCATGGGGTCTGCGTCGAAAATAGCCACGACGTCGAAACCCCTGGATTCGAAGCCGCCGTACCGCGCCAGCGCCTTGCCGAGGTTACCGGCACCGACGATTGCGACCTTCCAGTCGTGCGTCAGGCCAAGGGCTGCGGCAATGTGACGGCTCAAGTATTGGACTTCATATCCCACCCCGCGGGTCCCGTACGAGCCGACGTAGGAGAGGTCTTTGCGGAGCGTGGAGGAGCTGACGCCTGAAGCCTCGGCCAACGCGTCCGATGACACACGTTCCACGCCTTCTGCCAGGAGGGAGTTGAGCGCGCGCAAATAGAGGGTCATCCGGGCCACAGCCGCGGGCGGGATCTGCTTGGCGGCAGGTTCGTTGTCCCCGCTTGTTGCCCCCGGGGACGGTTCCAGCGCAGTCACGGTTTTCTCCATTGCGTCGCTTGTTGTTCCACTCTATGGCCCTTGGCCGGACTCAACAAAAGCCGGTACTTCCGGGTAACAGAGTCCCCTGATCCTCAGCCGTCAAGGGTTCTTTTCAAAGTACGGGTCAAGCGCTGCTCGTCGATCTTCCAAAAGTCGCGCTGGACCCCATCCACCAGCACCACTGGAATTTCCTCCGCGTATCGCTCCTGCAGTTCCGGGTTACCGTCGATTGCCTGCTCGGTCCACTGGACACCCAGCGCCGAGGTGACGCGCTCGACGGCGGCACGCGCCTCCGTGCACAGGTGGCAGTCAGCTTTGGTGAGGAGAACGACGTCGGGAATAGCCATGACACAACGGTAACCGCCCCAACGCTCTCTCACATCCACCGCCCTTCCCCCCAACCCTCTCTCACATCCTGACCGGTTTCCCCCAAAGCGCTCTCACATCCTGACCGCTTTCCCCCGATGCTCTCTCACATCCTGACCGGTTTCCACCAACGCTCTTGCACATCCCGACCGGTTTCCACCAACGCTCTTGCACATCCCGACCGGTTTCCACCGATGCTCTTGCACATCCCCACGGGGCAGCCCCACCGTGCGCCCTCAACGCCGGGGCCTGGCGATTGACTAGACTCAAGGCATGCCCGACGAGAAGAACGCCGCTGTGGTCGCCGACGCCAAGGTTCCGCAGCACACCGGCGAAGCCGCTTTCTTCGACGTCGACAACACTTTGATGAAGGGCGCCAGCCTCTTCCATGTGGCCCGCAAGATGTACGAACGCAAGGCCTTCACGCTGTCCCAGGCGGCTGGCTTCGCGTGGAAGCAGTTCAAGTTTGTAATGCGCGGCGAGAACATGGACGACGTCCATGCCGTGCGCGACTCAGCCCTGACGTTGGCCGCCGGGATCACTGTGGAGGACATCAAAGCCCTGGGCGAAGAAGTTTATGACGAAATGATCGAGTCCCGGATCTGGCCTGGAACCAAAGCGCTCGCCGAGCAACACCTCCGTGTAGGCCGGAGGGTATGGCTGGTGACGGCGACCCCTATTGAGGTTGCCACCGTCATCTCCACAAGGTTGGGCCTGACCGGCGCGCTGGGAACCGTCGGCGAAGTCCATGACGGAATGTATACCGGCAAGCTTGTCGGTGACATTCTGCACGGCCCGGCCAAAGCCATCGCGGTCCAGCTCATAGCTGACCAAGAAGGCTTGGACTTGGACCACTGCTGGGCTTACAGCGACTCCGCCAATGACATCCCCCTGCTCACTATGGTGGGCCACCCTGTGGTCATCAACCCCGACTCCAAGCTGCGCCGGCATGCCCGCGACAACAACTGGCCGGTCTACGATTTCCGATCCGGTCGCCGTGCAGCAACCCTGGGGCTGAAGGCGGCCACCGTGGGCGGTGCCATCTATGGGCTGTGGCGTGGATTCTCAAAGTTCCGCGGGCCCCGCTAGCCGTTCCTCCCTCACATCCCAACGCGTTTCCAGCGTTCCTCCCTCACATCCCCACGCGTTTCCAGCGTTCCTCTCCCACATCCTCTGGTGCTGCTGGCCTACCTGTGGATAACTTCTGCACGCTTAGCGGCTTCCAAGGAACAATGCGGGTATGCAGAACTCGTTACTCAACCAATCCAGCCCGCTCTTGGGACCTTTCAGCCTGAACGACGCCAAGGCAGCGGGAATCGATCCTTCAGACATTTGGCGCAGCAGTAGCATCGTTCCTGTGAGCCGGGGCTTGTATCGGCCGACGGATTGGGATTTCGACCTCTCGTCAGCTGCCCGTTCCCTCTCGTCAGCCAGCCCTGGCGCTTGGATCTCCCATACAACGGCAGCCAGGCTCCATGGTTTTGTCTTGCCGGCGTGGCTATCGGATTCAAATGAATTGCATTTGAGCAAACCGCGACGTCTGCCGTCGGTCCGGCGCAAAGGCATCATAGGGCACACTGAAACGCTCTTCGAGGGAGAAATTGAGCAAGTCCAAGGGATTTGGATGAGCACTCGAGCCAGAACATGGCTGGACTTGGCGCGTCGTCTCCCCCTTCATGACCTCGTATGCGTGGCAGATCAGTTGATTCGCATTCCACGGCTGAATCTTGAGGGGCGCGATACACCGTTCGCCACTGCCGAAGGGCTTCGCAGCATGGTCGAACGGCACAAAAACCGCCAAGGCGTAGTCCGGGCACGGGAAGCTCTGGACCTTATGCGCGTCGGGGCCGACTCGGCTCCAGAGACTTTGCTCCGTCTGGCCATGCTTGATGCCAACTTGCCGGAACCTCAGCTCCAGGTGCTGCTCCGCGCGAACGATCCCTTCTCGCCTTCAGCGGATTTGGGTTTCAAGAGCCGTCGCCTCGCGATCCAGTACGACGGCGGCCATCACCTTGAGGAGGAGCAGATGCATAGCGATCGGCGCAGGGATAAGGCGTTTAGAGCAGCCGGTTGGACTGTCCTTGTCTTCGGAAAAGATGACCTTGCGGACAACTTTGGCAACGCCGTTCGGCAGATTAAGAGGGCGCTACGGACTGCATGGATGGACCCATCCGTTGCATCCGGGTTTGCCAAGAACGCGACGTGAGAGAACATCCCGCCAGAAGCGCCACGACGTGAGAGAACATCCGGCCAAAAGCGTCCCCGAGATGAGAGAACGTCCGGCCACAAGCGCCGCGACGTGAGAGAACATCCCGCCAGAAGCGTCGGGATGTGAGAGAGCAAAAATGCCCGCCGCCTTGGAAGGCAACGGGCATTCACGCTTGGTGAAGTATCTCTACTTCTTATTGCGGCGCTGGTGGCGAGTCTTGCGAAGCAGCTTGCGGTGCTTCTTCTTGGCCATACGCTTGCGGCGCTTCTTAATAACTGAACCCACGAAAGTTCCTTACAAACTAGATGAAGGTCCTGTCTGTTGGAACGGATCCGCGGACTAGCAGCAGACAGTACAACTGACAGATTCTTACATTGACGTAAAACGTTCCTTAACAGAGTACCGCTTCAAAGGGGCACCCCGTGACCACGGTCCGTGGGACGGACCCCGGCGCCCTCATGCGGTCTCGGATTGCCCGTCGACCACTGCACCCTTGAGGTACTGGGCCACGGCCTCTTCAGGCACCCGGAAGGAACGGCCAAACCTGACGGCAGGCATTTCCCCTGAGTGGACCAGGCGATACACAGTCATTTTGGAAACGCGCAGGACCTCGGCTACTTCAGCCACAGTCATGAAACGCGCATTCGAGAAGTTAGTCTCCGCGGACATTTCCCATATTCCTTTGCTCTCAGCTGGACAGGACACCCCCAGTAGAACGGTGTGCCGATGCTGAGCCATCAAACAACCATGTGCTAGATACTCTAGAGGCTGAAGTGACCAATGTGAAAGCATTTCCGGTAAGTGGGACTCTACTCCCCGGCTACTCCCCCGAAACCAGCCGGCGCTTCCGGGCAGACGCAGCGAGCTGTTCCAGCACCGAGGCGGTGACGTCCCATTCCATGCAGGCATCGGTGACGCTCTGGCCGTAAACGAGCTCCTGCTCCCCCGCGAGCTGCTTGGCCACATCCAGGTTCTGCGCCCCTCCCACGAGGAAGCTCTCCAGCATGACGCCAGCAATCGGTGAGGTCTCGCCCGCCTCAAGTTGCGCACCGATTTCCAGGGCAACTTCAGCCTGGCGGTGGTGGCTCTTGCCGCTGTTGGCGTGGCTGGCGTCCACGATCAAGCGCGGGTTCAGCCCCTTGGAGCCGAGCTTGGCCGAAGCAGCTGCAACATCGTCGGCAGAGTAGTTGGGGCCCTTGCGCCCGCCGCGCAGGATCACGTGGGTGTCCGGGTTGCCGGACGTCGCCACGAGAGCCGCGCGGCCGTCGTCGTCGATTCCGAGGAAGGCTTGTTCAGCGGCAGACGCGCCGCACGCGTCGATGGCCACCTGGAGGTCGCCGTCGGTGCCGTTCTTGAAGCCGATGGGCATGGACAGCCCGGAGGCAAGCTGGCGGTGGATCTGGCTTTCGGTGGTGCGAGCGCCGATCGCACCCCAGGAGACGAGGTCGGCCATGTACTGCGGGCTGATGGGTTCCAGGAATTCAGTGGCGGTGGGCAGTCCCAGCGCGGTGACCTCTTTGAGGAAGCCGCGGGCTGCCCGCAGGCCGGCGGCAATATCGTGGCTGCCGTCCAGGTGGGGATCGTTGATGAGGCCCTTCCAGCCGACTGTAGTGCGGGGCTTCTCGAAGTACGTCCGCATGACGATCAGCAGGTCTTCCTTGTGCTTCTCCGCCTGGCTGACCAGCCGACGTGCGTATTCCAGACCGGCCTTGGGATCGTGGATGGAGCAAGGCCCGACGATTACCAGCAGGCGGTCGTCCACGCCGTCCATGATGGCCCGGACTTCATCCCGACCACGGTCGACGACGGCAGCTGAGCGGGCGTCCAGCGGCAACTCGGCGATGAGGTCCTTAGGGGGCGGAAGCGGCTCGAAGCGGGCCACGCGCAAGTTGGAGGTGGCGGGCTGGGAAGCTTTCCCGGCAGCGGGGAGTGCCTCGTTATCGAGTGTCTCGGTGGATTCTGCAGCGATGCTGGTCATTTCTGGGTCCTGTTCCGGATGCGGAGCGGGCCCCTTTTCAGAACCCGCCGGATATGGCGAAGGGCAGAGAATAATCTCTGCCCTGCTGGCTCTGAAGGAAAGTTGGATGCGTGTCAGTTAGACGCGGGCCCCTCCAGAGCCAACGAAAAATACGCATACCAACGGTTAGTCATAGCCACACCATAGCCGCGGTTCGTCAAACCGGGCAAATTGGGTCCGTCATGATGACAAAAGTTTGCGAAGGAACTGGAGCTGCTTGATCCAGTGGTGTTCCTGGCCGCCTTCGTGGTTGTTGAAGCGGTAGACCTCAATGTCCTTAACGGGCCCACCTCCCGAAAGACCGTAATTGTTAAAGCTCGCAAATACGGTTGACGGCGGGCAAATGTCGTCCATTTGGGCGGCTGAGAACAGGGCGGGCACTGTGGCTGCCCGGCCGAGATGCACGCCATCGAAGTAGTTCAGAACGGCAAGCATGGGCTCGTACTTGTCGCGGTGCCGCCCCAGGAAGCCGGCAATTTCGGGGTATGGCCCGCGTGGCGCGATGTCGATCGCACGGGGAAAGTCCTGCAGGAACGGGACGTCGGGCAGCGCGGCGATCACGCCGTCGAGCCTTCCGGCCACCAGCCCGGCGGCCGCCACCGTGATGCCACCACCTTGGCTGATTCCGGCGAGCACCACTTTGGAAGGGTCGACGGCGGGATGGCTCTGCGCCGCTTCTACCGCACGGAAGGCGTCCACGTAGACCCTGCGGAAGTAGTAATCGTCCTGATGGTCAGCTCCCCGGGTCATCAGCCCTGCATAGTTGATGCCGCCGGCTGATGGATGCGGATCCGGGGTGTCACCGGATACGCCCCCATAGCCCTGACCGCGGGTGTCCATGATGAAGTGGGCGTATCCGGCCTGCGCCCACCGGGTGTTCTGGTTAACCAGTCCGCGTCCACCGGAGTAGCCGATGTACTCCACGACAACGGGAAGTTGCTGCCCTGGTTCAAGGTGCGAAGGAATGTGGAGCCAGCCCTTGATGCGGCCTCCACCGAAGCCGGAGTAAGTGACGTCGAAGGTGTCGATGACGCTGAGGTAGTTGTCCATGGGCTCGAACACAGCATTCAGCGGCAAGGTCTGGGCCTCGGCGATGGTGCGCTCCCAGAAAGCGTCGAAATCAGCAGGCGGAACTGCGCTGGAAGTGTAGTTACGGAGCTGCTCAAGGGGCAGGTCAAAGAGAGGCATGAGGACATCCTACGTCATAAGGTTGTGTCGTCCGTCACGAGACGTCAGATCTGGAAAAGGGCTACAGCGATGTGATGGAGAGGTTCCGGTACGCCGCCCGCAAAGGGGCCATCTGACGTATCCCGAAGTAGCCGCCGCCCAGGAGTTCCCGGCTGGTGTCCACCCAGTCAAACAGGGGCAAATCATTAATCGAAAAGACCACGCGGGGACCATCTTTGATAACTTCCATCCGATAAAAGCCGCCCGCGTCTTCGGCTGGAGGAAGCGGGTCCGCTCCCTGCGATACGAGTTCGAAGCCGGCACTTTTGCGCAGGTTGCACGTCCTGAAGGCCCGCTCCGCGGCGTATTTGTGGCGGAAGTAGGAGATGTGGAGCGCATCCATATCCCCTGAGTGGTACTGCGGGTAATAGCCGGTGCGCTGAGCCAAGTCGGGAGAGAACAGATCCTTGCCGTCGTGCCCCCGCGCAGAGAAGAACACCATGGCCAGGCCTGGTTCCTCAAGCGGAAGGAACTCCCACCTGATCCGGACATGGTCCGGGACTTCTTCAGGGCACCAGAGGGTCCAATGGGCGTGGTCTCCGTGTTCCTCTGGGTCGAGGGAACCGGAAAGGAGAAGTGCTGTGCTTTCTGCGAAAGCCGGCCCCGAGCCGGCGGTTCCCTCCGGGGCCAAGGCCGGCCCGCCGTCGTCGTAAATGCCCAACTGAACCGGCCCCTCGGCGACCCAACCAGCGATATCCGAAGGACCCTGCAAAGGGTTGGCATAGATCACGCCTTCGCCCCCACGGTAAGGGTGGCCACCAGTCCGTAGCCGAGGGCCTCGAGTTGCTCCGCGACGAAACCGGCAATCCGCTTGGCTCCTTTCTCGTGGAAGTGTGTGTTGTCCTCCAGACCGCCAGCCCAGTGCGCATGCTCTCCGGGGGCAAAGTGGAAGAACAACTCCTTGGACCCCTCCTCCCCCAGCTCTTGGTACAGCGCGCGGGTCCATTCATTGAGGTCGATGAGGTCCAAGCCAAGCTCAACCGCCAACTCGTGAACCACCAGAGGATATTCACCCAGGGTGAGGTCCAGACGCCCGGCCGTGAAATGCCGGCGCTCCACTGGCGTGCACAGAAGGGGAATGCCGCCCTTGGAACGGACGTCGGCCACCATTCGCTTCAGGTTGTCGGTGTAGCCCGTCCGGGCAGCGAGATGGGCGCGCTTTTGGTCGTTGTGCCCGAATTGGATCAGCACGAGATCGCCCTTCACGGTCTGGCCCAGCAGCTGATACCAGAGGCCTTCATCGCGGAACGACTCCGTGCTGGCACCGCCCTTGGCATAGTTGTGGACCGCAGCCCACCAATAGGTCTCGGGCGCGAGGTGGGCTCCCCAACCGCTCATCGGGTATTCGTAACTGGGGCAGGCCGCCACGGTGGAGTCGCCCGCGAGGAGGATTTTCATGATTTTCCTTTCATCATGCCGAGCCCCTACCCCTTAACCGAACCGATCAGCATTCCCTTGGCAAAGTGCTTCTGCAGGAAGGGGTAGAAGATGAGGATGGGCAGGGTTGCCACCACGATCACGGCGAACTTGATGCCTTGCTCGGGCGGGATGTACGACGGATCCACATTGCCGGTGCCAAGGAGATCCGAGGCAGCTGTCACCTGGCGCAGGTACATCTGCAGGGTCCACATGTTGTTATCGCTCAGGTAGAGCAAGGGAGACATGAAGTCGTTCCAGATACCTACAGCGTAAAAAAGCGCAAAGGTTGCCAGCACCGGCTTGGACAACGGCAGCAGGATCCGCCAGAGGATTCCGATCTCGGTGGCGCCGTCCATCTTGGCCGATTCCTCGAGTTCGGCAGGGAGTTCCTGGAAGAAGTTTTTGATGATGATCAGGCTGAATGGGTTGATGGCCGCAGGCAGGATGAGCGCCCAGTAGCTGTTCAGCAGGCCCAGGTCCTTCACCAGCAGAAACGTTGGAATCATTCCGCCTGAGAAGACCATGGCAAAAACCACCAGGGACAGGATCAGTTTCCGGCCACGAAGTCCACGTTTCGCCAGCGGGTAGGCCATGGTGACCGTGAGAACCAACTGCACCAGCGTCCCAACCAGTGTGACCAGCACGGTGGTGATCAGGGCTCTGGTAAAGGACGGCGTGGACAAAATGTACTCATAGGCCCCCAACGTGAATTGCTCGGGCCAGACGAAGAACGCCCGCCGGGTAATTTCCGCTTCGTTGGCGAAGGATCCTGCCAGGACGTAGACGAAAGGCAACAGCGTGATGATGCCGATCAGCGTCAGGAAGACGTAGTTGGCGGCATCGAAAATCCGCCCGCCCCGCGTGTTATGAATCTTCATTAGAAAAGTCCGCTCTGGTTGAACCGCTTGGACAGCCAGTTAGTGCCGAAGATCAGTACGATGCCCACCAAAGACTTGAAAAGCCCGACGGCGGTGCTGTAGCTGTAGGCGCCTTGGGTGATGCCTACGAAGTACACGTAGGTATCGAAGACGTCGGCCACGCTGCGGTTGAGTGCGTTGGTCATGAGGTAGATCTGCTCAAAGCCGGTGTTGAGCATCTGCCCGATGGCCAGGATGAGCATCACGATGATGGTGGACCGGATGCCGGGCAAGGTGATGTGCCAGACGCGCCGGAACCTGCCGGCGCCGTCGATAATTGCGGCCTCGTACTGGTCCTGGTCCACGGTGGCCAGCGCTGCCAGGAAGATGATGGTTCCCCAACCGGTGTTCTTCCAGATCTCCTGAAGCACAATCAGCGGCCGGAACCAGTTCGGATCGGACAGGATATCCACGTTGGTGCCGAACAATCCGTTGACGAACTGGAACAAGGGTCCGATGTCCAGGGCGAACAGCAGGAAGCTCAGCGACGCCACAATAGTCCAGGACAGGAAGTGCGGGATGTAGACGAGTGTCTGGACGGTTCGCTTCAGCACCGAAAGCCGGACCTCGTTGAGCAGCAATGCCAGGACGATGGTCAGCGGGAAGGCGATCCCGAGGTTCAGGAACGCCAGGATCAGTGTGTTGCCCAGCAACCTCGGAAAGTCCGGGTTGGCGAAGAAGTCGGTGAAGTTCGTCAGACCTACCCAAGGACTGCCGTTGACGCCCAGGAACGGAACGTAGTCCTTGAAGGCAATCGAAACACCGTACATGGGACCGTAACGGAACACCGCGAAGTACACGACGCCGGGCAGGAGCAGCAGATACAACCATTTGTAATGCGCGAAGTGGACTGCAAAGCTGCGTCGCCGCGCCGGGGCGGGCGGCTTGCTGGCCACCCGCTCCGGGGCTTTGGCTTCGACGACCGGGGCGGTCACTTCTTGGTGTCCTGCCACAGCTTGTTTATTTCTTCTTTAACCTTGTCACCGCCGCTGGTGTTCCACAGCTTGATGGCATCCTTTAAGCCCTGCTCGTCCAGCTGTCCGGCGAGGTACTTTATGCGGGCGTCGGCCACGATGTTGTCCAGTTGCGCACCCTTGGCGACATACGTGGGCGAAACGAAGGCCGCGGCCGGGTTGTACACGGCACTCTTGAGGTCGTTTGCCATCACTGCGACGCGGTCGTCAAAGACCTTCTGCTCGTACTCGGACGCCTGCTTCACTGGGTAGAAGTTGTTCCCAGTGACGTTGGTTCCGAGTTGCGCGTAGCTCTTGATGTCGGTGTTTACTACCTTGCCCTCCGGCGTTTCCGGCTTGATGGTGGCCGCCAGGCCTTCCTCAACCGTGAAGTTGACTCCCTCGATGCCGTTGTTCATCAGGACGGCAACTTCCTTGCTGTTGAGTTTGTCCAGGAATGTCAGGACGTTCTTCAGGTCAGCTTCGGTTTTTACGCTGGACTTGGGGATGGCAAGGAAGCCGGAGTAGCCGTCGGTCGGGTGGGCGTGCAGTTCACCGTCCGGGCCCTTCAGGCTGCCTACGAAGCCCACTTTGTTCTGGAAGTCGCTCGGGTTGGCCTGCTTGAAAAGGTTGATCAGCACGCTGACCCGGGAGTCGACGTCGACAATTATGCCGCCCTTGCCGTTGAAGAAGGGCTCATTCCATTTGGTGGGATCGAAGGTGGCGAAGTCGGGGTTGATGAGTTTCTCGTCCACCATCTTTTTGATGAAGCGATCGGCCTCCAGGAATTCCTCGGTTTCGAAGCTCGGCACCAGCTTGCCGTCCCGCTCGGTCCAGCGGTTTCCGGCGCCGAACCAGGTCTCGATCATGTCGTAGGGGCTGTTGGTGCCCAGGGCGCCCCATTTGGGAATGGTGATGCCGTAGGTATCGTTCTGGCCGTTGCCATCCGGATCCTGCTCGGTGAATGCCTTGGCCACCTTGTACAGGTCTTCTGTGGTCTGCGGCGCCTTCAGGCCCAACTTGTCCAGCCAATCCTGGCGGAACATCACGGCGGCGCGGATCGGATTACGAGCCCTGAAAACCCCGTAAACCTTGCCGTTGACGCTGGCGTTTTGCTGGACTTCGGGGAACGTGGTCTTGAGGTTCGGGTAGTCCTTGAGTTTATCTGTGAGGTCCCAGAACGCCCCGGCTTCGGCGTTCTTCACGAAGCCCGGCGACTTGCCCTGGACCACCAGGACGTGCGGGATGTCGGAGGAGGCCAGGGTGATGTTCATCTTGTCCTCGTAGGAGGCGTTGGGCGCCCACGAGATGTTGATGTCCTTGCCTGTGAGCTCTTCAAGCTTCTTCTGCACGGCGCCGTCCGGCGTTGGCGGCTGCGCCTCCAGGAAGGGCGCCATGATCTTGACGGATGAGAGGTCCGACGCCGGCGCTTCGCCACCGCAGGCGGTCAGGGCCAAGGCGGCAGAGACGACGACGGCGGCCGCCAGCGTTGGTTTTCTACGGAACATTTTCCTACTCCACTTCTTCGGGGTTGTTGTCGATCGACGATTCCGGGGACACACCAGGGAAGCGCTTCAGGCTCCACAGGTGCTGGCCGTTCTCGTCTTGATACGTTTCATTAGTGCTCGCACCGAGAGAATCTGCGCCCGGTTCGGGGCGCCCTTGGACAAGTTCGGCATGCCCTTGGATGTCAAGGGATCGATGGAGGACGCGGCGCGCGCCCGCGGGCGGGCCTTGGCGGCTGGTTTCAGGCAAGGCTGGTCTCCTTGGCGGTGGAAGGGGTGGTCGAGGGAGTCACTGCGCGACTTGCAGCTGCAACTGCAAGTGCAGCGCCGGCTTCCTTCGCAGCCATGGCGTCATCATTCGCGGCGAAGAATCGGTCACACAGCCAGCCCGTGACATAGAGCCAAGCGCCAACACCAAAGAAGGGCACCAGTCCCGGAAGGGAACGGCAGGCGAATGCGGCGGCAGCCGTCACGAACAGGAGTATGACGGTCCCCGCGAGGTGGCGCATAGCGAACCGGGAAGACATCAGAAAGTACTGCGGAAGTGTCAGCTCATACCGGGCAAACATCGGAAAGAGGTAGCACAAGGCTCCGGCGGCAAAGAGGACAGCCAGGAGGATCGCGGCCGATGCCACTTGCGAACCCAGATCCCAGCCGGCAGAAAAGTAGCCCCAGTTCAGGGCAAGGGCCGCCGCAACCACCAAGACCGGAACGCCGAGGGCATTGCCCTTCCCAAAGTTCTTGAAGTACTCCTTGGCGTAGCGACGCATCAAAGGCACGGCATTTCCCTGTACCTTTTCACGGACCAGGATGTGGGCCGCAGCGGTACTGGGCCCGGCCCCCAGCACCACGCCACCCAGCAGCGTGAAGACGATCCACAGCATATTCAGGCAGGCGATCCATAGGAGTGTGTCGAAGAACGTGTAGGCCCGAAAGCCAAATCCCCCAGAAGTCATGGCACTCCCTTTCTCCATCGTTGCAGAACTCGCCCATTTATCTGGCGCCGAGGATTACCTTGGAATCTCCCCTCGGTCACCAATGCCAGCCGGTGCGGACTTGGCTAAGTGCGCCACGTCACAAGTAAACGGTTTCACCGCAATCTAGACTGACCACGCACTTCCAGTCAAGGTTTAATTTGAATCGTTACATTCGCGGAGGGATCGCGCTACACTTGCAGAATCAGCTGTTGGAAAGCGCTTGCCGGTTGTGGCTTGCGAGATATAGCCTGAGGCGCTGGGGCCTCTTGAGGAAGGCCTTATCGACGACGCCGTTCGGGTGCTTGCCAGCAGTTGCCAGCCAGCAGAGGAGAATCATGGAAACCACTTCCGCCGGGTCCGCCAAAAGTCCCAGCACCCTCAGGACTGCACCTGCAAGGATCGCCCTGGTAGGCGTTCATGGCTTCGGCGCCCATCACCTTCAGAACCTGGAAAGGCTCAGGTCGGAGGGCGTGGTGGATCTCGTTGCAGTCGCAGACCCGAATCCCCCGGCCCGAGGCACGTTGCCGCCTTCCACGGCCGTCCACTCTGATCTGGATGAGCTGCTTGCCGGGGGCCATCGGCCGGACGTGATCATCGTGGCAACTCCGATCCAGACACACGCCCCATTGGCTCTTTCCGTGCTGACTTCCTCCGCAGATCTCTATCTTGAAAAGCCTCCGGTCGCTTCCATGAGGGACTTCATCCAGCTCCAGGAGGCAGCCGCAACAGCTGGCCGGAGCGTGCAGATCGGGTTCCAAAGTTTGGGTTCCCATGCACTCACCGCGCTGGAAAAACTGGCCAGCGGGGAAGCTTCGGCAGAACTCCCCGGCATTGGAACGCTCAAAGGCATTACGGCCACAGGGCGCTGGGTCCGGGACCGCGCATATTACAAACGCTCGCGGTGGGCTGGAAGGCGCAGCCTCGGCGGAGTTGACGTAGTGGACGGCGTCGCCACCAATCCCTTGGCCCATTCAATCGCCACGGCCCTCCGGATAGCCGGAGCGCGGACAGCACAAGACCTGGCAGCCGTGGATACGGATCTCTACCGGGCCAACGACATCGAGGCAGACGATACCTCCGTGATTCGGATACGGACAGTGGACGGGCTGCCCATCACTTGCGCCCTGACTCTGTGCGCCACCGAGTCAGTGGAACCCTACGTCACGCTGCACGGGACCGAGGGAACGGCCGTGTTCCACTACACCGAAGACCACGTGACGGTCCGCACCGAAGCGGGCGAAACAACGCGCACGTTTGGACGAGACGATCTCACTGAAAACCTGCTCCACCATTTGTCCCACGGCACTGCGCTGCTGAGTCCACTGGATGACAGCGGCGCGTTTATGCGCGTCCTTGAAGCCATTCGCACCGCTGACGCCCCGGCACTCATTCCTCCGCGATACGTGAAATGGGTAGGCGAAGGCGAACAAGCGCATCCCGTGATTCACGGGATAGAAGAAATCCTGGAGCGGGCAACCCGCACTCATGCCACATTCTCGGAGCTCGGGCTTCCTTGGGCGCGGAAGAACACTGCCGCCGCTGAGCCCCTTTTCGCCGCTTATGCTGACTCTCCCACTGCAGTCTTCCGCGCTGGCGACGCCTTGGAGTCGGAGCTTTCCCCGCGGCCATATCTCCACCCCGTTGCCACGCCGTCAGGGATTGTAGTGACGGAACATATGACTGTGGACCACGTGTGGCATCTCGGTGCCGGGTTCGCCCTCCAGGATGTCAACGGCAGCAACTTCTGGGGTGGCCGCAGCTATCGGCGTGCGGCTGGCAGATATGAAGATCTCAGAAACCACGGCCGGATCGAGGTCCACGGCCTGCGCCGCGAAGAGGACGAAACCACGCTTGACCTCCACTGGCTCGCGGCCGACGGCGGACTCCTCCTCGAAGAGCAACGGAGCTACCGGCGAACGCTTCTGGACCCCGGCACCTGGCGACTCGATATCCAAACGGAACTAACCGCCGTCGTGGACGTCTCACTGGGCAGTCCCGGTTCCCACGGCGCCGGAGGCAGTGGCTACGGCGGCTTCTTCTGGCGCCTCCCCAGCAACGATTCCCCACGCGTCTTCTCCGCCGCTGCGGAAGGCGAGGCTGCTGTGCACGGCTCGGTTGCGCCGTGGCTTGCGTGGAGTGGAGAGTTCGACGGGGGCCCTGCCACTTTGGTGTTTGCCGCACCTCCCGAATCGGCGGACCCGTGGTTTGTTCGCTGCAGTGAGTACCCTGCCGTGGGTTCTGCCTTGGCTTGGGACACTGCCGTTGAGCTAACTGCAGGCGAGTCCCTCACGCGCACAAACACGGTCTGGATCAGTGACGGAACCCTTAGCGTGGAGGCCATTGGGGAGTTGGTTGCCGGACGTTGAGTGGGCTCGTGGTGTTGCTTGGCAAACGCGCGTAGCCACTTATTTTTCGGGGCGTTGGTCGGGGGCCTTATATTGTCGTAGCCCTGGGGCAGAGTGTGGGTATGGATCCGATTCGGGCAAGGCCAGCACCCACGCAGGTTTCGACTGCGCCTGCGCCTGGGAACGCCAGGTCTTGGGATCTCAAGTCAGGGACCGCCTTGTCCAGCGGCTCTGGGTCCGGTGGCTCTGACGCTGAGGAGTTGCTTGCCGGGGTGGGCTCTTTCCACGTCGGCGCAGGCAGCAACGAGCTGATCGATCAGCTTCGTGGCCTGGAAGACGTGAAGTCAGCGATCGCGGCTTTGCAGGCCAGGATCGCTGTGGCCTTTGATCTCGCCCAGCGCCAAGCGCATGCGGAGATCGGCGCTCCGGCGGCTGAGCAGAGCCAGGGTGTCGGTGCACAGATCGCCCTCGCCCGGCGTGAATCACCCAACAAAGGATCCCGGCTCCTCGGACTCGCCAAAGCCCTGGTCTCCGAGATGCCCCGCACCATGGCCGCCCTGGAAACCGGGCAACTGAACGAATGGCGTGCCACCCTGCTCGTGAAGGAAACAGCCTGCCTCTCCGTCCAGGACCGGGCCGCGGTTGATGAGGAACTCGCCCCCGACACCGGAACCTTCGACGGCGCCGGAGACAAAACCATCATCGCCGCCGCCCGAGCCGCAGCCTACCGGCGCGATCCGCGCTCCGTGACCCAGCGCGCCGCCCACGCCGCGTCCGAACGGCACGTCAGCCTCCGGCCCGCTCCGGACGCCATGACCATCCTCACCGCGTTGCTCCCCGTCGCCCAGGGCGTCGCCGCCTACGCAGCGCTCACCCGGCACGCCGACTCGGCCCGCTCCGGCGGGGACACCCGGAACCGCGGACAGGTCATGGCCGACACCCTCGTCGAACGCCTCACCGGCACACCCGGCGGCATCAGCGGCGTCAACCTCAACCTCGTCATGACCGACCGCACCCTCTTCCAAGGCAACAGCGAACCCGCACGCCTCCAAGGCTACGGAATCGTCCCCGCCGAGTGGGCCAGGACGCTCCTCGCCGGAGGGCAGGCTGGGCAAGAAGCGAAAGCCGGCGTCGACGGGCAAGCCAAGAAGGGTGAGGGGCAAGCCGAGGTGGGCCCGGAATCCACAGCGAGCCCGGAGCCCAAGGAAGGTAGGGACTTCAAAGTCTTGCTCCGCCGGCTCTACACCGCTCCAGCCAGCGGAGAACTGCTGGCCATGGACTCCAAAGCACGCCTCTTCCCACCCGGGATGCGCCGCTTCATCGAAACCCGCGACGACACCTGCCGCACCCCCTACTGCGACGCGCCCATCCGTCACATCGACCACGTCATTCCCTGGCACAACGGCGGCACCACGAGCCTCGCCAACGGGGCCGGACTTTGCGAAGCCTGCAACCACACCAAAGAGAACCCCGGCTGGAACGCAAAAACAATCCCCGGCGGCCGGCGTCAACTGGAAATCAGCACCCCCACCGGACACAGATACCAATCCAAAGCCCCACCACTGCCAGGGCATCCGCGCGCCCCAGCCAGGCCTGTCGCTCGGGCAACACCCGTCGCACCGCCGCCTCCCGCAACGTGGTTTCCAGCTTCGACCTCACTTTGGGAGAGCTTCTTACTGCAGCGCCGGCCCAGCACCTTAACGAGCCGAGCACCTTAACGAGCCCAGTACCTTAACGAGCCCAGCACCTTAACGGGCTCGGTCAAAACTCCGCTTTCGGCCCAGCAACCAAAGAAGGAAGCCAATCACCACCGCGGAAGCCATACCCAGCGCACCGGTGACCAGCAGTGCGGTACGCACGCCGAAATCTTCCGTGAGCCAGCCGGCGAGCAAGCCTCCCAAGGCATGCCCACCCAAGAGAAGTGGAAAGTAGAGGGCCAACACCCTGCCACGCACGCTTGCGCCAGCTTCGAGCTGGACGCTGGTGGCCGCACTGGTGAGGAACATGAGAGTCATGAAGCCAACCACCACGAGCATGGCTACGAACAATTCCTGCGTAGGCATGAGCGCGGCAAGGAGCTGCGTGAGCCCGAAGAGTGCGGCGCTACCCACGATCCCTTTGCGACCCAAGTGCTTGATTCGGGCAGCTAGGAGGGCGCCAGCCAAGGCTCCCAAGGCGCTGACCATATTGAAGAGCCCAAATCCGGCAGGACCGCTGTGCCACACACGGTCAGCGAATGCTGCGAGGATCACTGGACCGTTCATGCCGAAGGCTCCCAAGAGACCCGCCAACAGCATGATGAGGAGAAGCTGGGGCCTGGCACTCACATACTCGAAGCCTGCCAGGATTTGTCCACGCCTATCCCGCGGCGGGCTGTCAGGGTCGTGTGCGTGATGAAGCTCAGATGGCCGAACAATGGCGATCATCACCAAAACGGCCACCCCGATCCCCGCGTTCGTCGCAAACGCAGCGGCTGGGCCAGCTTGGGCAATGACGACGCCAGCCAGGGCGGGACCGAGCATGGCACCCAGTTGACCTATCGCACTGTTGAGGCCGATGGCCGCCGGTAGGCCGACATCACCTACTACCTCATTGACGAAGACTTGCCGGGCGGGCCCATCAATAGAGCTGGTAATTCCCAAAGCAATGCAGGAGCCGTAGACAACCCACACGTCCGTGCCTCCCATGGCATTCCAAACGGCTAGTCCAGCGGCCAGTAGTGCAGCTACAGACTGGCACACCATGAGGATTCGGCGCTTCGGAAAGAGATCCACCAGCACACCGCTGATAGGACCAACCACCAACATGGGCAGGAATTGAAGTGCCACGGCCAACCCCACCGCGGCCGGGCTTCCGGTGAGTTGCAGGACGAGCCAGTCCTGGGCGAGTCGTTGCATCCACACTCCGCCGCTGCCGACGAGCGAAAGCATCACGAAGATCCGGTAATTGTGGTGGCGGAGTGGGTAATACCAAGTCTCTCTGGAGCGACTAATGGCTGCTTTGGTGGAAGACCCGGATTTGGGACGCGGTGACACGGGGTGCTCTGCTCGATTCAGCGGGTAGTCGGATGCACACTCAGTTTTTGGTGCGGCTGGCAGCCCTGATCTTGACCGCAGCAGCGGCCAGAATCAGCATGCCGGGAACAATCACGAAGAGCGCCTGCAGCATCCACACAAAAACGACTGCCACGAAAACGGCCGCGAGGAGCAACAGCGAACCGCTCCCATCACGGAACGAATCAGCCTTGGCTTGGGAGTAGGCAAGCCGCCACTGCTGCTGTGGACCCGGAAGATCCACAGACTTCCGGCCGGCGTCGCCCGCCCAGACCACTCCGCCGCTCCAGTTGCCGGCGATCCTGAGCAGGAGCACGGCCGCTGCGGCCGCCAGAATCAAGGTCGCCGGCAGAATCAGTACCCGCCCGGGCAGTTGACCCACCAGTGCGAGCACCAGGTTAAGGACAATCACGACGGCGGCTGCCGCCGTCGTGATTCCGATCTTCCAACTGCCGGGAAGCGCACGGCGGAAGTTGCCCCAAAGGCTCCGAAGGGAGTCATCCCTTCCACTGAGGTGCCGCTCAAGATGCGCGACGCCGGCAGCATAGGCGGCCGGCACCGTCACCAACGGGACGGACAGGAGGAGCACAACGACTCCGGCGAGGATGGTCTCGGAGAAGAGGGCAAAGCGGTTGACCGAGATGGCCTGCTTGTCCGAAGAGGACTTTCCTGTGGTGTCCATGATGCTCATTTTCTTCCTCGGTTTTCGGTGTCCGTCAGCCCTTGAGGCCCTGTGTTGAAACGCCTTCTACGATGTAGCGCTGGAAGACCAGGAAGAAGACCAACACGGGCAAGAGCGCAAGAACTGACATGGCGATCATGGCTCCGTAGTCCGAGCTCTGGGTCTGGTCCACGAAGAGCCGCAAAGCCAGCGGCAGCGGGTATTTTTCTGGCGTGTTCAGGTAGAGCAGCGGGCCCAGGAAGTCGTTCCAGCTCCAGATGAAGGAGAAGATCGACGTCGAGATCAATGCCGGCTTCATGAGCGGGAGCATGATGGAGCCGAAGATCCGCACGTGACCTGCGCCGTCGATGCGGGCTGCTTCGTCCAGTTCGGCCGGGAGGCCGCGCATGAACTGGACCATGAGGAACACGAAGAACGCGTCCGCGGCGAGGAACTTACCGATCAACAGCGGCACATAGGTGTCTACCAGGCCAAGCTGCTGGAACACGATGTACTGCGGGATGATCACCACATGGAACGGGAGCAGCAAGGTAGCAATCATCATGCCGAAGAAGATTCCGCGGCCGGGAAAGTTGATGCGGGCAAAAGCGTACGCCGAGACACTCGCTGAAAGGATGGTGCCGACTACTGCACCGACGGCCAGAATGAGGGAGTTGGTGAAGAACGTCAGCGTGGACACCCCGCCGATGCCGTCCATGGCCGTGACGAAGTTGTCGAAGCTGAAGTTGTTGGACCAAAGCTGGGTGGTGGAACCACCGATTTCGGAGTTCGGTTTGAAGGACGAGGCCACCATCCACAGAGCCGGGTAGAGGACTACCCCCACAAGCGCCAACGCAACGATGTGGAAGATGATGCTTTTGATGTGCTTGACCGTGCCTGACTCGGACTTCGGGTTATACACCGGAGCTGGCGTGGCGGGCGTGGACTGGGTGGGGGTTGCCATGGTTGTCATTTTGAATCACCGCTGTAGTGGACCCAGGACTTGGAGGTCTTGAAGAAGATCAGCGTGATGATGCCGACCACGATCACCAGGAGCCAGGCCATTGCAGAGGCGTAGCCCATCCGGAAGTCGCTGAAACCGCGCAAGTACAGGTAGAGGGTATAGAAGAGGGTGGAGCCTGCGGGGCCGCCTTCACCATTGGAGATGATGTAGGCCGAGGCGAAGATCTGGAACGCGTGAATGGTTTCCATCAGCAAGTTGAAGAAGATCACAGGGGAAAGCATGGGCCAGGTGATGTTGAAGAACTTACGGACCGGACCTGCGCCATCCATCGAGGCTGCTTCATAGAGGTCTGCAGGAATCTGCTTGAGCCCGGCCAGGAAAATCACCATCGGGGCGCCGAACTGCCACACCGTCAGGAGGATCATCATGGGCATCGTCATGGATGGATTGCCCACCCAACCGCCGAGGTTGATCCCGAAGAAGGACAGGCTCTCATCCACAGGACCGGAATCGCCAAACATCGCCTTCCAGACAATTGCGATGGAAACACTGGCACCGATCAGGGAGGGAGCGTAGAACGCGGAACGGTAGAACCCCTGTCCCTTTCGCTTGCTGTTCAGCAGCATGGCGATCGCCAGGGCAGCAGCGAGCTTCAAAGGCGTACCGAACACTACATAGCTCAGGGTTACGCCTACCGACTGCAGGAAACGTTCGTCCTGGAAGAGCGTGGCGTAGTTGTCCAGGCCTATCCACTTGGGGGGATCGAAAAGGTTGTAGTTGGTAAAGGAGAGGTACAGCGAAGAAATCATCGGACCCACGGTCAGGGCAATGAATCCGAGCAGCCAAGGAAGCAGGAAGGTGTAGCCGGCGCGGGCGTCCGCCCCTCGTCGCCGCGAGGTGCGCGGCTGCGAGGGAGCGGACGACTGGGAGCGCCTGCTCAGGGTTGGGGTTTGAGTCACGAGATCAGTCCGTCGGTCGGAAAGCCTGGATCAGACACAAATGTCTGCTCAGGCATTCTGCTTGATAAGGTCTTCGGCTTCCTTGAACCACGCATCTGCAGCGCCGTCGATGGTGAGTTTGCCGTAGTTGAGATCGGAGCTGACGCGCTTGAAAGAGGATTCAAGCGTGCCGAAACCGACGATGGGCGGCTCCGGAGCATCCTTGAGGTACTTTTCGATGGACTTTTCGTAGTCCACAACCAGCTTGTCTGTGCCTTCAAAGGTGGTTCCGTCGCGCTGGGTCTTGGATGCCGGAACACCACGGGAGGTCTTGAAGATCTGGCCTACCTCGGGATCGTTGACCATGAAGTCGATGAAACGGGCAGCAGCATCCTTGTACTTGGTCTTGGCACTGGCCACCATCAGCATCGAGGGCTTGAGAAAGAGTCCCAGGTTGTCGGAGTTATCGGAAGGAACCGGTACCAGCTTCAGTTCCTTGGCGCCACTATCGCCGAGGTAACCGGCCATGAAGTTGTCCCACGTGACTTCCGTGGCAGTGACGTTTGAGCCGAACGGGGACTTCGGCAGCAGCTGGGTGGTCTTGTCTTCGCCAACGATCGCCGGGGTTCCACGAAGCTGGGCCGTGGTGTTCCACCACTTCTTGAGGTCGTCCTTGGAAAACCCAAGCTTGCCTTCATCCGTAAAGGCCTGAATGTTGTTTTGGCGCAGCCAGATGTTGAACATCCACCAAACGCCGGTGTAGTCGGTGCCGCCGAACAACGTTCCGTTGCCCTTCTGCCCCACCTCGGCAAGGAAAGAGTTGAACTCCTTGTAGTTCCACGTTCCGTCAGGCTCAGCGATGCCCATGGCCTTGAGCTTGGCGGGATCGTAGTAGACAGCGAACGCATTGGTGCTGGTAGGGATGCCGTAAGTTTTTCCACGGATCTGGCCCGAGGGCAGGAGTGATTTGTCGAAGGCATCGGTGTTGATCTTTACGGTGCCCAGGTCCAGTAGCTGGTTACGCTGGCCGTAGTCGCGCAGGTAGGACAAGTCCCACTGCATAACGTCCGGCAAGCCACCACCGGCAGCTTCAGTTGCGCGCTTCTGCCAGTAACCAGCGAAGTCCGTGAAGTTGCCGTTGACCTTGACATCCGGATTCTTGGACTCGAAGAGTGCAATCGCTTTGCGGGTGCGTTCGGCACGGTCGTCGTTGCCCCACCAGGTGTACGTGATGGTCACGGGGTTCTCGGCAGAACCCGTCTTGCTGGACGACGAAGACTGGCCGCAGGCGGACAGGAACGCCGCAGATGCAGTGCCAAGGGCCACCGTGGTGAGGAAATTCCTTCTGTCGATCATGAGAGCCTCCTTGCTCAGTTGGTGCAAGCCTCTTCGTTCCCCACCAGGGAGAGTGACGTCGCTTACACTCGTTCTGAATCGATACAATATCCTCAATCGCGAATCTGGGCAAGCGTTTTCCAAGATCCTCGCCTACCCTGATAGCAGCCAAGCTCCACAGTTATCCCGCACTGCCGAACCTGACCAAGGAGTCCCTTTGTCCTCCCCTGAACTCTCCCGCGGCCCGTCCGGAGCCTCATCCAAAGGCCCATCCGCAGCCTCGTCTGTATGGAACAGCATCAACGGCCTGGCCTACGGCGGCGACTACAACCCTGAGCAATGGCCGGACGACGTCCGCCGTGAAGATATTGAGCTCATGAAGGAGGCGGGGGTCAATTTCCTGAGCGTCGCCATCTTCTCCTGGGGCCTGCTGGAACCCGTGGAAGGCCAGTACGATTTTGGCTGGCTGGACGACGTCATGGACAACCTCCACGAAGCCGGCATCAAGGTGGCACTGGCTACGGCTACCGCATCACCGCCGGCCTGGCTGGCCAGGAAACACCCCGAAATCTTGCCCGTGACAGCGGAAGGAACAAGACTGGAACGCGGCTCGCGGCGCCACTACACGCCGTCGTCCTCGGTGTACCGCAGGTACGCGACCACCATGACGCGGGTCATCGCCGAACGCTACAAGAACCACCCGGCCCTGGCATTGTGGCATGTGGACAACGAGCTCGGCTGCCATGTTGGCGAGTTCCACGGGGAAGAAGACGCTGCCGCGTTCCGGGCCTGGCTTGAACGCCGCTACGGATCCATTGAGGCACTCAACGAGGCTTGGGGAACAGCCTTCTGGTCCCAGCACTACGCCTCGTTTGAGGAAATCATCCCGCCCGGAGCCGCCCCCACCACGCTTAACCCCGRCCAGCAGCTGGACTTTGCACGCTTCAATTCGTGGGCGTTCATCGATTACTACCGTGCCCTGCTGGCAGTTATCCGCGAAGTCACACCGAACGTCCCGGCCACCACCAACTTCATGGTTTCCAGCGCCACCAAAACCCTGGACTACTTCGATTGGTCCAAGGACATGGATGTGATCGCGAACGACCATTACCTGGTGGCTGCCGATCCTGAACGGGAAATCGAGCTTGCCTTCAGCGCTGACCTCACGCGCGGCGTGGCCGGCGGCGAACCGTGGATCCTGATGGAACATTCCACGTCGGCGGTCAACTGGCAGCCACATAACCAACCCAAGATGCCCGGGGAAATGCTTCGCAACTCCCTGGCGCATGTGGCCCGCGGCGCCGACGCGGTCATGTTCTTCCAGTGGCGACAGAGCAAGGCTGGATCTGAAAAATTCCACTCAGCCATGGTTCCCCACGGCGGACGGGACACACAGGTCTGGCGCAACGTGGTGGAGCTCGGCGATGCCCTGTCCAAAGTGGAATCCGTGAAGGGCTCCCGGGTGGAATCGCGGGTTGCTTTCGTCTTTGATTACGAAGCATGGTGGGCAGCGGAGCTGGATTCGCACCCAAGCCAGGACCTGAAGTACCTGGAAACGATGCGTGCTTTCCACCGCTCTTTGTACCTGCGTGGTGTCACTGCGGACTTCGTCCACCCCTCCGCCGACCTCTCTGGCTACGATCTCATCCTGGTCTGCACCCTCTACGCCGTGACGGACGCTGCCGCCGCCTCCATCGCTGCCGCAGCAGAGGCCGGCGCAACTGTCCTCATCAGCTACTTCAGCGGCATCGTGGATGAGCAGGACCACGTTCGGTTGGGTGGCTACCCGGGCGCTTTCCGCGAATTGCTGGGTATCCGGACCGAGGAATTCCACCCACTTTTCCCCGGCAGCACAGTCACCCTCAGCGATGGAAAAGTTGGCTCCTTGTGGAGCGAGCACGTTCACCTGGCTGACCCTGAGGGCGGGCCAGCTGAGGTTTTGGCTGCCTTCACGGACTACCCGCTCGACGGCGTCCCCGCCCTCACGCGCAGATCCACCGGGGCGGGGGCGGCTTGGTACCTTGCCACACTCCCCGACGCCGACGGCATCGATTCACTGACTGCCCGTCTGCTGGACGAGGCTGGGGTGACGGCCGCTGCCGAGGCTTCTGCCGGCGTCGAACTCACCCGGCGGCGATCCGCAGATGGCGGAAGTTTCCTCTTCGCCATCAACCACAGCCGCGAGGACGTGACGGTGAAGGGCGACGGCGACGAGCTGCTGAGCGGAGCTCGCTTCAGTGGCGTGGTCCCCGCCGGAGCCGTAGCAGTTATCGCGGAAGACTAACCCAAAAACCGCGCCCCGGGCGGATCACGAATGATTCGCCTGGGGCGCGGTTTTCTTGGTTCTGCGGTTCTTTTGGTTCTGCGGTTCTTTGATGCCTTGCTGCCGGAAGCTAGGCTCCGATCGCGGACTTCATCTCGTCCACGGCCTTCTTACCGGCTTCCTCCGTGGAGAGCCTGTTGAACAGGACTTCCGAGGAGTAGCGCTTGATGATTTCCTGGATGGCACCCGCACCCTTCGGCGGTGCCGCCGGGGCTTCACCGAGCTCGGGCTGGATGTCACTGATGAAGTTGACCACCTTGGTGTCCGCCGTCGCCAGCTTGGGAGCGATTGCGTCGCGGACGTCCGAGTTGGGGTAAACGCCCCGGTCAGCCAGCAGAATTTCGCCGGCCTTGACGTTGTTGGTCAGGAAGTCGATGAACTTGGCCGTCTCTTCAGGGTGCTTGGTCCTGGAGGATGCTGACCAGAACTGGGAAGCCTTGTACCAAAGCTTCGTATCAGCGGCCTTGCCCGTCTTGGAGGGGAAACGAAGGATCTGCAGTTCGCCGCCGGCAGCTTTCTCGAGCGCCGGCAACTGGTTGGACCACCAGAACGCCATGCCGTTCTTGCCGGTTGCCAGGCCACTCTGATCCAGTGGCGCAGCTTCGGCCTCAACAATTTCCGATGCCGACGGAACAGCCTTTTTCTCGCTGAGTTCCTTCAGGAAGTCCCAGTAGCCTGCGACGTCCGAGGGTTCGAAGCCGAGCTTGCCGTCCTGCGTGTACAGCGACTTGCCGTTCTGGCGCAGCCACACACCCAGGGACGCCTCATCGGTGCCGTATGCGGCAGCCCCATAGGTTCCCTTCGGGGACTTGCTGGTGACCTCAGCAGCGATGCGCTCGAAGTCTTCCCACGTCCAGGTCTTGTCGTCCGGAAGAGCGACGCCCGCAGCCTTGAAGACAGCAGGGTTGGCCAAGATGGTGGCAGCGTTGATACCTGCCGCAATACCAGTAAGTCCCTTGGAACCCTTGCCGGCATTCAGCGCGGCTTCGTCCAGCTTGGACGTGTCGATCTTGTACTTGGACAAGTCCAGGAGGGCTCCACGGGTGGAGTACTCGGTGATGTACTTTTCGTCCATCTGGATGATATCCGGAGCGTCGTTGGCAGCAACTTGAGTGGCCAGTTTGTCCCAGTAGCCGCTCCAGTCGCCATACTCGGCCTTGATCTTGATGTTGGGGTTCTCAGCCTCAAAAGCCGCAATGGCTTGCTGCGTCAACTGCGCACGCTTGTCGCCGCCCCACCAGGAAAAGCGGAGCTCCACTTTGCCGTCGGCACTCTTTTGTTCTGCTCCGCCGCCACAAGCGCTAAGCGCCAGAACGGCAGCAGCTGTGGCAGCGATGATGGCCGAGGCACGAAGCCGGCGCTTGGACCGCTTGGCCTTGGGTTCCGATGCGCGGGCTTTGGAAGCACCTGCAGAGGCACTTTCAGGGGCGATTCCTTCACCCTGTGGAAATACCGGCACTGTTGTCTCCGATCCTCTTTGATCTTAATGCGAATGAGAAAGCGTTTTCTTGCGTGGATTTATGCTACAAGTCACAATCTTGTATTACAAGATCCAAGCTTGTATTACTTGTCGGGCGGAAGCCCTGGACTTCCATTCAGTACGTCGACGCCCTATTTGATGCCGGTAGTTGCGATGCCCTTGATAAGGAACCGCTGGCCGAACAGGAAGACAAGGAACACCGGGAACAGGGACACGATGGACATCGCGAAGAGCGATCCCCAGCTGGTGGCGGACTGCGAGTCAACGAAAGCGCGAAGCGCTACGGGGACGGTAAACATGTCCGGATCAGTGAGGTAGATAAGTGCACCGAAGAAGTCGTTCCACGTCCAGATGAAAGTGAAGATCGTGGTGGTGGCGAGGGCCGGAACCATCAAAGGCAGAATGACACGGAGGAAAATCCTCGGGTGGCCGGCGCCGTCGATGCGGGCAGCCTCATCCAATTCCTTCGGAATGCCGCGGATGAACTGAACCATGAGGAACACAAAGAACGCATCTGTGGCCAGGAGCTTCGGCACGATGAGCGGCCAGAACGTGTTCACCCAGCCGATCTGCGAAAACAGGATGTACTGCGGCACGATCACAACATGGAACGGCAGCATGATGGTCAGCAGCATGATTCCGAAGAACAGCTTTTTGCCACTGAACTGCAGCCGGGCGAAGGCATAGGCGGCCATGGAGCACGAGATCAGGTTTCCGAGGATCGAGCCGAGTACGACGATCGCAGAGTTGATCATGTAATGCCCGAAGGGGTGGGTCAGCGCAGACCAGCCATCGGTGTAGTTGCTCATTTCCAAGTTGTTCAGCCAAAGGCCGGGCTCGCGGAAGATGAGGTCATTTGGCCGGAGCGAGGAAACTACCATCCACAGCAGCGGGTAGATCATGATCCCGCCAACGAGGATCAGGATGGCGTGCTTGATGAGTCCCTTGATGCGGGCCTTCCGGCTGAAGGCCAGGCTTCCCGGCGATTCGCGGCGGCGCGGGCTTTTGCTGGTCTTGCTGCTTTGGCCCTCAGCGGCGGCCGGGAGGGTCTGGATTTTAGTCATCGTAGAACACCCAATACTTTGAAGCGATGAAGTTGATGGCAGTGAAGACACCGATAATGACCAGCAGGAACCAGGCCATCGCCGAGGCGTAGCCCATATCGAACTGGCCGAAGCCCTTCTGGTACAGGTACAGCGTGAAGAACATGGTGGAGTCGGACGGTCCGCCATTGCCGCCGGAGACGATAAACGCCTGCGTGAACGACTGGAACGAACCAATGATTTGCAGCACCAGGTTGAAGAAGATGATGGGGCTCAGCATCGGCAGCGTGATCCGCCAGAACTTCTGCAAGGTGGTGGCGCCGTCAACTTCGGCGGCCTCGTAGTACATGTTCGGGATCTGGCGCAGGCCAGCCAGGAAGATGATCATCGGGCTGCCGAACGTCCAGACATGGAGCAGGATGATGGAGCCGAGCGCCGTGTTTGGATCCGAGATCCAGCCAGGACCCTGGATGCCGATCATGGCGAGGACCTGGTTCACAAGGCCGGTGGTGCCGAAGATCTGCTTCCAAAGAATGGCAACAGCCACAGATCCGCCCAGCAGCGACGGCAAATAGAAGATGGAGCGGTAGAACGGAAGGCCACGCAGCCCTTTATCCAGGACCAGCGCGATCACCAAGGCCACGGCCAGTTGGAGCGGCACGCCCACCAGCACATATGTGAAGGTAACGCGCAAGGAATTATGCAGTCGGGCATCGCCGAACATACGGACGAAGTTGTCGATTCCCACCCATTGCGGTGGTTGCAGAAGGTTGTAATCCGTGAAGGACAGGTACAACGACATCAGCATCGGACCCACGGTGATGACCACGAGGCCGATCAGCCACGGAAGCAGGAAGACATAAGCGGCCTTGTTGTCGCGGCCGTTCGCTTTCTTCTCCTCCTTGGTCATGGGCCCCTTGCGGCGGGTCATTGTGGAGAGTTCGCCGATGGCGCTCATCGCTTCCCTCCTGCCTGACCGCGAACGCCTTTCGGCGTCCCCGTGTGTTCATATGCGGCCATGTGGTCTCCTTTGGTCATCGTGGCCATCCACGGAGTACGAGTGTGGTTGATGCTTGCCTTCCGGGACGCCGCCGTTCTCTTGGCGGTACCCCTTGACCCACCGGGATGTCGGTCCTGGTAATCAGCGGCTCCGTACCAAAGTAAACGCTTTCTTGACCCATGTACAGCCTTTTGCTAATTTTTGAGAAAGCGTTTTCTGACGAAGCCGCCCATACCCGTTTACACGCGACCCGTTCACACACACAGAAGTCCGGCGTGCGCTTTCGCACATCATCCGCACCGAAAAGGCAGGACACCATTGTTCCCCAAGTACGGCGACGGCCATGACCACCGCTGACACGGCACGAATGCCCACTCGTCCCAGCGCTCTTGGCCGCTACGAGGATTGGCCCGCTTACGCCGCCCAGCATCACTTCGCGGCAGCCTCTCCAAGCGCCCAGCAGCTTGCGGACGCGCTTGGGGTCCCTGCCCCTGCGCCGGTTCCTGAATACAGGGTGGACACCGAAACAGAGTACGACGGCGTCATCACCTCCCGCCTGTCCTGGCAGCTTGGATTCGGGCCAAGGACCTCGGCTTGGTTCGTGCGGCCAGCCGGCTCCATAGGCCCCCTGCCCGGGATACTGGCTCTTCACTGCCATGGCGGGATCAAATCCCATGGCGCGGAGCGGCTGGTCTTACTTCCAAGGGACGAAGAGTACGACGCCGGCGCCGACGATGCTGCGGGCTTCGGTCCCGTGCCGGCCCAGTTGCGGGAAAAGCTCTACGGTGGGCGGCCCTTCGCTACGCGGCTTGCCCAGCAGGGTTTCGCTGTCCTGGCACACGACGCCTTCATGTGGGGCAGTCGCCGCTTCGGCCTGGAAACCCAGCCTTGGCGGACGGAACAGGCCGTCAACGGCCAGCAGGCACTGTGGCGGGAGGCCGGCGTCGAACCTTCCACGGCGGATCTTTACAACGCAGCGGCGGCCGATCATGAAGAAACCGTGGCGAAAGCCGCAACGCTCCTTGGCACCAGCATCGCCGGGACGGTCGCGCATGACGACCTCGCGGCGCTGGGCATCCTGACGTCCCTTCCCGGCGTCGATCCGGAACGCCTGGGATGCACCGGATTTTCAGGCGGAGGCGGCCGGGCCTTGGTGCTCGCCGCCCTCAGTCCCCTGATCCGCAGCTATGTGGTCACGTGCATGATGACCACCTTCGCGTCCCTCCTCCCCGCCTACCTCGATGCGCATTCCTGGTTGCTCCACTCCCCTGGTCTGTCAAAGCTGGGGGATTGGCCCGATCTGGCAGTGCGTTCAACTGCCGGCGCTTTCCTGGTCCAGTACGCACTGGCCGATCAGCTGTTTCCGGAAGCAGGAATGCGCGACGCCGATGCCTACCTTTCGCAGCGCATGCCGGCAGGGCGGTACACAGGCAGCTTTTGGCCCGAGCCCCACGTTTTTTCCACCGCCATGCAGGAAGAGGCGGCAGCTTTTCTCTCCTCCAACCTCCAGGCCAATGACGCCCATGCTTTCTCCACAACTGATTCCGCTAGGACAGCACTATGACTCTGCCCTCAACTGCCTCCCACTCCGAAGTGGCCGGCCACAACCAACTGCCCCGGGTAGCACTCGTTGGCGTGCACGGGTTCGGCGAACGACACGTTGAAAACCTCCGTCGGCTCGGTTCTGCCGGGATGCTTGAACTAGTGGCTGTCGCCGATCCACAGCCACCGGCCCGAGGCCAGTTGCCTCCTGAGGTGGGCGTCTTCAGTTCCTTTGAGGAGCTGCTGGCTGCGGGAAGTGCCCCCGACGTCGTCATCATTTCCACTCCCATCCAAACCCACGCCCCGCTGGCCCTCACAGCGCTCGGGGCAGGCGCTGACGTTTACCTCGAAAAGCCTCCCGTGGCTTCCATGGCGCAGTACGAAAGTGTCCTCGGAGCGGCGGCGAGCGCCGGGCGGCTGGTTCAAGTCGGTTTCCAGAGCCTTGGCTCGCACGCCCTTCCCGCCATTGAAAAGCTTGTGGCCTCGGGTGAAATCGGCGAGGTCCGCGGCATCAGCGCCACCGGCCAGTGGCTCCGGACCAAGGGGTACTTCAAGCGCTCCCGCTGGGCCGGTAAACGAAGCCTGGACGGTACGGATGTGGTGGACGGCGTAGCGACGAACGCCTTGGCACACGCTGTGGCTACTGGGCTGCGACTCGCAGGTGCCAGGRCCGTTGCCGACGTCGAATTGGTGGAAACCGACCTTTACCGGGCGAATGACACCGAAAGCGATGACACCTCCGTCATCAGGGTCCGGACCGCGACTGGCACAATGTTGACCTGCGCCCTGACGTTGTGCGCTCCCGTGCAGTCAGCGCCATCGGTGACCATCTACGGCACGCTCGGCCAGATCACGCTTTCCTACACGGAAGACAGTGTGGAGGTCACCACTCCGGACGGGATCCGGAATGAGACTTTCGGGCGGACGGACCTGTTGGAAAACCTCCTGTCAGCACGGACCGAACAGGACCTGCTCAGTCCTCTCAGCGGAGCCGGCGCCTACATGTCCGTACTGGAAGCGGTCCGAACCTCGGACGCGCCCCGGCTCATCCATCCGGACCATGTGACATGGCTGGGAGAAGGCGACGATGCCCATGCCGTGGTGCAGGACATCGAATCGTGGATCCGCCGCGCCACTCTGGGGCAAGCAACTTTCGCGGAACTCGGGGCGCCGTGGGTTGAAAAGGCTACCGCTGGAGCAGCCAAGCCGGAGCTGATGGTCAACGGCACAGCCGTCGCCACCATGCAGGACGGCTCGCGCATCCGGCCAACCTCGTCGCCGCGTCCATACCTCCACCCCGTCCGAACCCTTGCCGGCACAGTCGTAAGTGACCACATTCCGGAGGACCATGTGTGGCACCTTGGAGCTGGCGTCGCCATCCAGGATGTGGACGGTATCAATTTCTGGGGTGGCCGGACCTACACCCGCGACGCCGGAGCTTACGTCTGGCGCAAGGACCACGGCCGCATAGTTCTTGAGTCCGGGGAGCATAAGAATGGACAGCGGCACGAGCTGTTGAGCTGGGTTGGCCCTGACGGTACCCCGGTCCTCCGCGAACAGCGCGAGTGGCGCTGGGCCGCCGTCGGGAATTCTGCCTGGCAGCTGACGCTGGACTTCACCCTCGAATCCGCCACGGGACGCCCGGTGCTGCTGGGCAGCCCCGGTTCCAACGGAAGGCCGCAGGGCGGTTATGGCGGCTTCTTCTGGCGCCTGCCGAGAGTCAGTGGCGCGACCATCTGGACCCCTGAGTCGCGCGGGGAAGATGCCGTCCATGGCAGCGTCGCGCCCTGGCTGGCTTGGTCAGGAACTTTCGACGCCGGAACAGGCGGCGGCCATGGTGCGGGCGATCCGGGCTTGGGCCATCCGGCCACGCTCGTATTCCTGGCATCCCCCCAAGCACCGGACCCCTGGTTCGTTCGGCACTCGGGCTATCCGGGTGTGGGGCTGTCCTTGGCGTGGGAGTCGCCGGTGGCCGCAGAACCTGGCCGCCCTGTGCATCGCACCGTCAGGGTGCTCATCGCTGATGGCTTCCTAGCCACTCAAGACATTGAACAGCTCATTTCAACCCAGGGGGACCCAGCATGACCGCTCCGATTCAATTAACGCCCGCTCTGACTGCCGTCACTGCGCCCGGCAATGCCGCCGACCGTGTGGTGAAACGCCGCCGGATCTTGGACATCCTGGACCATTCGGGGCGCGACTCGCTTCTGCTCACCAGCAACACGGCGCTCACCTGGTACCTGGACGGCAGTCGGGTCCATATCAGTCTGGCTGGGGATCCCATTGCCGCCCTCCTCGTGGATCGCTCCGGCGACCACTTAGTCACGTTCAACAACGAAGCCGGCCGGATCGAGGCAGAGGAGCTTCCGGAGGGCGTCAACCTGCACAGTATTCCATGGCACGGCCAACTGCACGCCTCTGCGGCCGGCCTCGCCGTGGATGGAAACCCGCTATTGGAAGCCGCTGTCGCAGGGGAACTTCGGGCAGCACGGCAACAACTCCTGCCTGCGGAGACAGCCCGTTATGCCGAGCTCTCCGTCGATGCCGCAGCTGCCATGACAGATGTCCTCACAGGTGCAACGCCGGAAACCACAGAGTTTCAGCTCGTCTCCGAGCTGGCCGCGCGGATTGTGGCAGTGGGCGCCGAGCCGCTTGTCTTGCTGTGCAACGGCGCTGCCCGGAGCGCGTTCCGCCACCCGCTGGCAACGCATGCTCCCATCGGCCGCAGGGCCATGGCCGTGGTTTGCGCCCGGCGTCGTGGCTTAGTGGCCAACGTGACCCGTTGGGTAGCTTTCGACGCCGGTACCCCACAGGAGCTCGACGCCGAGGCCCGCATCGCGGCAGTTGAGGCCGACATTTTCCGAGCCACTGTGCCCGGTGCCAAGCTCAACGAGGTCTTCGCCGAGATCCAGGACGCCTATGTGCGCCACGGTTTTGGTCCCGAGCAGTGGACGCTGCACCACCAGGGTGGTCCTGCAGGGTACGCGGGCCGTGATCCGCGGGTCACCGCGGACGTAGCCGACAGGATGGTCCTCAACCAGCCATTCACGTGGAACCCCTCCGGGCCAGGCGTGAAAATCGAAGACACCGTGCTGCTCACGGATTCCGGCCTGCGCGTCCTGACCACTGACGACCGCTGGCCGACAACGGAAGTGGACGGCCGCCGTCGTCCGATCACCCTGCGGCCCTAAGCCGCACCAAACCTCAACCAACACGAAGGGGCGGGGTCACCGCAATGGTGACCCCGCCCCTTTCGTCCGCCCCTACCCAAGTAGGTCGCAGTTAAGCGCGTTTTGAGGTCTCAAAACGCGCTTAACTGCGACTCAGTTGGGTGCGCTTTGGGTGGGTTAGCCGGAGTTAGCCCAGGGTTAGCACGCCGTCCACCCGGCGCGGGATGCCCAACGGGTTCGACTCGCGCAGGGCCGGGTGCAGGATGTTGTCCGGCGCGTCCTGGTAAGCCACCGGACGCTGGAAGCGGCGGACCGCGGTGGCGCCCACTGAGGTAAACAGCGATGTCGTCGCGGGGTATGGTCCTCCGTGCTGCTGCGACCAATTCACGGCAACGCCAGTGGGCCAACCATCAAACAGGACCCGTCCGACGAGCTCACTCAGCTGCTCCACAAGCGCGGAAACGTCTTCGCCCGGCTGCGCGTGGACGGTGCCGGTGAGGCTGCCTGGAACCTTGGCGAGGGCCTGGGACAGCTCTTCGTCATTGGCGTACTCAATGAGGAGCGTGGTGGGCCCGAAGCACTCTTCCAGCAACTCATCAGGACGCTCCAGCACGTTGGCGGCGCTTGTGGAGAACACCACTGGAGCTGCGCCGTCGGCAAGGCTGTCCTGATCCACCGTGCCGCTCACCACGGCGACACCCGGCTGCTCGGCAACGCTGCGAAGGCCGTAGGGGTAGGCCTCGGCGATCCGCTCGGTGAGCATGGCCGCCGTCGGCTTGTCCTTGCTCGCCTCTGCCACCTGGGCAGCGAAATCGGTGCCAGCGGGGATAAAGACGAGCCCGGGTTTGGTGCAGAACTGCCCCGCTCCCTGGGTGAAGGAACCAGCCAGTCCTGCAGCAAGTTCCTGGCCGCGGTCAGCCAGGGCAGCATCAGTGATAACCACCGGGTTCAGGCTGCCCAGCTCGCCGTAGAACGGGATGGGCTCCGGACGGGACGTTGCGAGGTCGAACAGCGCGCGGCCGCCGGGGATGGAACCCGTGAAGCCCACGGCCTTGATCGCGGGATCCTGCACCAAGGCGGTACCAGCCTCGCGTCCGCTCACGAGGGCGAAGATCCCGTCGGGAGCGCCGGCACTGGCCAGGGCTTCGGTCACGATCTCGGCAGTCCGCTGGGATAGGCGGAGGTGGCCGGAATGTGCTTTGACGATCACCGGGCAACCGACAGCCAGCGCCGATGCGGTGTCGCCACCGGCTACCGAGAACGCGAAGGGGAAGTTCGACGCCGAGAACACGGCCACCGGTCCAATCGGACGCAGGATGCGGCGCAAGTCGGGCTTGGGCGGGGCGGAGGCAGGATCCGCGTGATCGATGACAGCCTCCAGGTAAGAGCCCTCGGTGATGACCCTCGCGAACAGCCGGAGTTGGCCGCTGGTTCGGGCCACCTCACCGGTGAGCCGAACCGTGCCAAGGCTGGTTTCGGAGTCAGCTATGGCCACTAGTTCCGTCACGTTGGCGTCCAGGGCGTCGGCGACGGCGGTCAGCCAGGCTGCGCGCTCGGCGTCGGACGCTGCGGCGGTCACCTTGAAGGCTGCGGCGGCAGCGGCGGTCACCGCGGTCAGGTCAAGAGTTGCTGTACTCAATGTGGTTTCCTTTACTCTCAGGGGCGAAGCTGCTCTCAGGGGCGTCACGGTCGGCCGGCTTCGCGGCAAAGTCGAAGCCAAGGCCTGGGCGGCCCACGGAACTGAGCCTGCTGTTGCGGATTCGGATGGGAGAGGGCTCGGCGAGGATACCGAGCTGCTCGAAGGAAGCGTCTTCCACTTCTTCCACGCTCACGGCCTCAGCCAAGGTGAGCGCCAACTGTCCGGAAAGCTCCGGAAGCAGGTGCGGAGCCACCCTGATGCTGTTCGCGCGGGCCAACTCAACGATTCTGCGGAACGGCGTAATACCGCCCACACGGACAATATTGGGTTGGATGATATCCACGGCTTCGGCTTCGATGAAGTCGCGGAAGCGGTAGATGGTGTGGACGTTCTCGCCCAGCGCGATAGGCACCGGAGAATGTTTACGCAGGCGCCGGTAGGCCCACAGATCGTCAGCACGGATTGGTTCTTCGAGCCATTCCAATCCGTACTCCCCCAAAACATCCAAGGCACGGAAGGTGTGCGCCAGGTCCCAGCGTTGGTTGGCATCAATCATGAGCAGGCGGTCCGGGCCAATGACCTGCCGGACCGCGGCAACCCGTTCAGCGTCTTCGCGTAGCTCAGGCTTTCCCACTTTGATCTTCACAGCCTTATGACCAGCGGCAACCCAGCGCTGTGCCTGCTCCACGAGTTGTTCCAAGGAGTAGTGCAGGTTCACGCCCGAGCCATAGACGTCCACTGATTCCTGGCGTTGACCCAGGAGAGTGGTGACTGACGTGCTGGCCTGGCGGGCCTTGAGGTCCCACAGCGCGAGGTCCACACCGGCCATGGCGATAGTTGTCAGGCCTCCCCCGCCTGCCTCGTGCAGACGCTTCCAGAGCTGGTCCCACACCACTTCGGGATTCGGCTCCAGGCCAAGAATGAAGGGGGCAATGTCGTGGTCAAGGAGGGCTTTGACTGCTTGGGGACCAATGGTAGGTGTCCACGAGAAACCGTGGCCCACGCCGCCGTCGTCAGTGCTCAGTTCGGTGACGATCACATGGTTCTCGGGAGCTTCGGCACCCCAGCTGCGCAGCAGCGGAACCGTGATCAACCGCGTGGTGAGGCCGGTAATGCGCGCTGTCATCAGCTGAGCGCCAACTCGTGGCCCTTGGCCAGGATCGATTTGAGCTCCAACAGTTGTTCGTCTGTGGGGTCCACCAGCGGCGGCCGTACAGGGCCTACTGGCAATCCAGCCAAGCGCAGGCCCGCCTTGATGAGCGAAACGCCGAAGCCGGGAGTCTGGTCACGAAGTCTCACGAGGGGCGCGTAGAAGCCCTCAAGCAGTGCGTTTCGGCGCACTTCGTCACCAGAGACGTATGCGTCGTAGTAGGCCTTCGCGATCTCCGGGGCCATGGCAAAGGCGGCCGAGGAGTAGAGCGGGATCCCCAGGCCACGGTAAGCGCCCTGAGTCAGCTCTGCCGTGAGGAGTCCGTTGAATAGGGCGAAGTCGGTTCGGCCGCTGGCGTTGATGGCGGATACGATTTCCTGCGCCAGGCCGACGTCCCCGATCCCATCTTTGAAGCCGATGACTTTGGGGTTCGCCGTGAGACGGGTCATGGCTGCGGCAGTGAACTTGGCCGTGCCCCGGTGATAAACGATTACTGGCAGGCTACTGGCGGCGGCGATGGCGTCGACGTACGCAACGACGCCGTCTGTTGGCCCCGTAACGAGGTACGGCGGGAGAACCAGGAGGGCATCGGCGCCTGCCTCCTCGGCAACCTTGGCGGCTGCAATGGCGTGGCCCAAGGGGCCGCCGGCGCCTGCGACTACCGGGACAGCTCCGGCAACAGCTTCGACGGCGGCAGTCACCACGGTCCGGATTTCCTCCAGGGAGAGGGCATGGAATTCACCCGTGCCGCACGCGGGGAACACACCTCCGGGTCCGAAAGGAAGGCGCGACGTGATGTGCTCCTTCAGGAGGGCTACGTCCACCGAGCCGTCTTCGGCAAAGGGTGTGACGGGGAAAAACAGTACGCCGTCGAAGTTCATGGTGTCTCCTTGGTTGCTCCCGCCGGGACCAGGCCGGCAGGATTCTCGTCGTCGAGTAGTGCTTGGTCTGATGCTGCTGAGTCTGTGCCTTCGTAGGGCGGCGTAAGTTCTCTACGCCAGCTGCGCTTGGGCTCCCAGCCAAGTAGCTCACGCGCTTTCCCCACGGAGAACGCCGGGCTGGTGCCGGTCAGGTGTTCGGTGAGAGGCGCGCTGCGGGGCAGGAAACGCGGGAACAGCTCAGCGAGAGGGGAAGTGGCCAGGGCATCCTTGGCTCCGACGAAGAAGACCTGGCCGTTGGGGATGGTGTCCATCTTTTCCAACAGGACGTCCAGGAAATCTGCTACGTCGCGGGCGTCAACGTAGTTGAACAGCGCGGGGGCTGAAAGTGCCGGATCGGCAAGGCGTTCGCGCACAGTGTGTCCCTGCTGAGTGAGCGCGCCCTGCCACTCTTCCGGGGAGATGACAAAGCAGGGCCGGAATGCCGCGTACCGGATCTTGTTGCCTTGCGCCGCGGCAAACATCTGCACTGTTTGTTCGGCGATCAGCTTGGAAAATGCGTAGGCATTCCAGGGTTTGGGCGGCGTCTGCTCGTCCAAGGGGAACGACGGCGGCAGCCAACCGGCGGGTGAGCCGTAGCCCAGGGCGGTGGGGCTGCTTGCCGTAATAATCTTCGGAATACCCGCGTCAGTGGCTGCACTGATCACCGCATAGGCGAGCCGGGTATTGGTACTGAAGATGACTTCCTCAGGCGCGCTGAAAGGTACTGCGATAGCAGCGAGGTGGATGACGGCGTCGGGGTTTGTTTCCCGGAGGAGCCGCTCCGCTTCTCCCGGGGCCAAAAGGTCCGCCGTGTGCTGCACTGCGCCAGTGGGCAACTGCTCCGCCGGGATGGCGTCGCGATCAACCGAGACCACCTCGTGGCCAGCCTGTGCAAGGCCGGCAACGACGCTGCGGCCGAGCCGACCGGAACCGCCGGTGACGAAAATCCTGCTCATGGTGTTGTCCTTGTGTGGTATTGGGCCGTTATGCCTGGCCGCGGCTGAGGTCGACGCCAAGGCCAAGTTCGCTGATGCGGACGGGGAGTTCGGTATCCAGGGACTGGTTGCCGGCGATGCCGACTGAGACGGAACGGAGGCCGTCGATGTACCCCGACGGGCGGCCGAGGGGGTCTACGCCCGGTCCGTTGAAGAGGTCCGAGAGCAGCAGGTTGTCGCCGCCTCCGTGGCCCCCCTCCCCGTTGACGATCGGGACTTCGTAGGCCGCCTCCCAATGACGCTGGACCACCAGACACTCCCCGTTTCGTCGAACGGCGTCTTCTTCCTCGATAGGCGTCGCGCTGGGGTCCACCACAGTCTTCTTGTCCGTGCTGAATTGGACCGCTGCGCGCTCAACAACCTCGAGTTCGGCCCGGCCCTCAGTGCCGTTAACGCTGACCCTGTAGCCTTCCCACGGGCTGTGGGCGTTCAGCGAGTAGCTCAGCGTGGGGCCGCCTTGGTAGTCCACCACGAGGGCCAGGTTGTCCTCGATCGTGATGCCTTCAGTGAAGACGTCCTGGTCGCGCAGGTAGCCGTCGAACTTTTCATTGTCGTAGTACAGGGCCTTCAGGCGTTCGTCCTCCCGCATGTCCAGGCGGAACGGATCACGCGCGAGGCCATCAACGGTGCCGCGTTCCGGGCGGGCACCCAGACCGCGCTCGGCAGCATTCTTGTCGCCGTAGAAGCGGAGCCCCCCGGAGGCGAAAACGCGCTCGGGGACGTCATTGATCCACCAGTTGACGAGGTCAAAGTGGTGCGAGGCCTTGTGGATGAGCAGGCCACCGGAGTTCTTCTTCTCACGGTGCCAGCGGCGGAAGTAGTCAGCGCCGTGCACGGTGTCCAACACCCAGGTGAAGTCGATGGACGTGACCTTGCCGATCACGCCGTTCTGGATGATCTCCTTGAGCGCGGTGTTGCGCGGCGAGTAACGGTAGTTGAAGGTGACTACGACGTTTCGTCCGGTTTCTGCCACAGCAGTGGTAATGCGGCGGCAACCCTCAACATCAATGGTCAGGGGCTTTTCAACCACGACGTCGGCACCCGCCTCGAGTGCCTCGACGATGTAGTCCGCGTGGGTATAGTCCGGCGTCGTGACAATGACGCGTTCGATGCCGTTGGCCTGGATGAAGTCCGTCAGTTTTGCTGGCTCGAAGAACGCCACCGACTCTGTTCCGCCGAGTTCCTTGATGAGTTCTTGGTAGAACTCCACCCGGCCTGGGTTCACGTCCGACAAAGCGACGAGGTCAGCCACCTCGGCGTGCTGTCCATAGATCGCGCGAATGTACATTTCGGAGCGGCCCCCGGTCCCGATAAGGGCAATGCGGGTCCGATGACGGGCAGTGCTTCCGGCGGCGGACGCGGACGTGTCCGGCGCGGGTGACTGGGTCTCGGCGGTGTCGACGTTGACCATGGGAATGCCCCTTTCAAAAGGCAGGAGTGAACCGCTTGACGGCCCGGCGTGATCTGGGAAGAATCATGAGAAAGCGTTTTCTCAGAGCGTTATAAGCTTTGTATCAAGACTCTGGCGGTTCCGTCAACCATTGGCCCCAACGCAGGGGCAGCACGCGGACAGCCAACCGGAAGGGGCAACATGGCACGGAGGAACACCAATCGGCGGGTTGGCATTGCCGATGTCGCGGAGAAGGCAGGCGTCTCGCACGCCACAGTGTCCCGCGTCATGAACGGTAACGCCGCCGTGGATCCTGGGATCGCTGCCCGCGTCAGGGCTGCAGCGGCCGAGCTCAAATACCAACCCAACCCCGTGGGACGAAGCCTGGCACTGGGCAAGACCGACACCATCGGCATTGTTGTCCCGGACCTGGCCAACCCCACCTTCCAGGCCATCCTTCGCGGACTGAGTATTGCAGCAGCCCAGGACGGGTATCGCGTCCTGATCGCGGATTCATCCGAAGTAACCAGTGAGGAAGCAATCCTTGCCGGAGAAGCCCGTCGCCGCTGCGATGGAGTGGTGCTCTGCGCACCCCGAATGGGCGATGCCGAACTTGAAGAGCTGGCACCTACCCTGCATCCGCTGGTACTCATCAACCGCACCACGGTGGCCACCAACACTCCAAGCCTCAGCGTGGACTACGGCCAAGGCATCCAGGAACTCGCCCAGCACCTGGTGGGCCTGGGTCACCGGCGGCTGGCCTTCCTCTCCGGCCCGGAGCACAGCGCATCCAACCGCCAGCGCTTGGTGGGCCTGGAAAAATTCCGGGAAGAGCACCCGGAGATTGAACTCCAAATGCTCCACGGCGGGTCCAACTTCGACTCCGGACATGAATCCACCGAGGCCATCATCGCCAGTGGCGCAACGGGCATCCTGGCCTTCAACGACCTCGTCGCCATGGGTTTGCTCAGCGGCCTGCACGAGCACGGAGTGCGGGTTCCCGAGGACATCTCGGTGACGGGGTTTGATGACATCCCGTTCGCCAAGTACACCACTCCCCCGCTGACCACCGCCGCCGTTCCCATCAATGAACTTGGGAGCCTGGCCTGGCGCAGGATGCGGGAGCAGATCCAGCAAGCCGGAGAATCCACCACGCAAGCCCAGGATGAGTTCTCGCCGCGGATGGAAATCCGGAAGAGCACCGCGGCCCCGGCCTTGAAGCCCGCCTAGAAATGCAACGCGGGGTCACTTGTGGCCCATCCGGAAGCCCAACATGGGCCATAAGTGACCCCGCGTTGCTCTATTCCCCGGCAGCCTGCGAGCCCACTCCGGCCTCTTTGTAGAAGCCCTGGATGTGGGCAGCCACAAGATCTGCCGCCTGGCCGCCGTCGTTCGCGTTGACGGCTGCCAGAATCGCGTGGTGTTCCGCTCGAAGCCTGTCTGAGGTGGCCTTCCAGTCAGGCAGGTTTCCGGTGAGTTTCCCGGCATAGTTTTCGATTGCCCCACGCAGTGACGCCATCATGGCACTGACCACGGTATTCCCCGCAGCCTGTGCCAGAGCCACATGGAACCGGGCGTCGAGTGCCAGGAACGTCTCGATGTCCGGGCTGTTGTCCATTTGCTCGAGCAGCGCCGCCGCCTCATCAAGGGCCGGGGCGCCAACCTTGGCCCGCGCAGCCGCCCAGGATTCGAGCAACACCCGCGTCTCTACGATGTCAGCCACGGGAAGGTGGCGGGTTGCCACGTGGAGGCGGAGCGTGGAGCCCAGTGCAGAGCCGGGCTCGGCGATCACTACAGTTCCCGCATCCTTGCCCGAGCCAACTCCCGCGCGCACAACACCCATTGCTTCAAGGATCCGCACGGCCTCCCGCACAGACGTCCTGGATACCTGCAGCTGCTCGGCCATGGCCCGTTCTCCGGGGAGGCGTCCGCCAAGGGCGAGGTCGCCGTCGGATAGCTGCTTTTCTATCCACTGCAGGACTAGTTCGTGGGTACGCATACGGGAATACTAGTTGATGTGGCCCAACCACATGGCTTACAGTGTGGTTAGACCACAGTGGTAGGACCACAGAATTTCAAGGGAGAACCGCATGACCGACACCCTCGATCCGAAACTCACAGCCGCCCCGTCCAATGCCGGCAGCGACGAAACCGTCAGCCGCCCGCCGCAGCCGACACCCGCCGTCGCGCAACCTCCGGCACTGAAGCGGCGCATACCCAAGGTGTCCGATCTGGCTCCATTGATGCAGTTCAAGAAGCCCGAATTCAGCAAGGCCGCCCGCCTCAAGCGCGCCAGCACCATCTGGGAACTGCGCGACATCGCCAAGCGTCGCACGCCGCAAGCACCCTTCGACTACACAGACGGGGCTGCGGAGGAAGAAATCACCCTGCGCCGGGCGCGCCAGGCGTTTCAGGACATCGAATTCCGCCCCGGGATCCTGCGCGACGTCTCCAGGATTGACCTCCGCACGGACATTTTGGGGAAGGAGTCACGTCTCCCCTTCGGCATCGCCCCCACCGGATTCACCCGCATGATGCAGTCCGAGGGCGAATACGCCGGCTCACAGGCCGCAGAAGCCGCAGGCATCCCCTACACGCTGTCAACCATGGGCACTGCTTCGATCGAGGATGTTGCTACCGCAGCTCCAAACGGCCGCAACTGGTTCCAGCTGTACCTGTGGACTGATCGCGACCGCTCCCTGGAGTTGATCGAGCGTGCCGCAAAAGCAGGCAACGATACCCTCATGGTGACCGTCGATACCGCTGTAGCCGGGGCTCGGTTGAGGGATGTCCGTAACGGCATGACCATCCCGCCTGCACTGACACTCAAGACCGTCCTCGATGCGTCCTACCGACCCGCCTGGTGGTTCAACTTCCTGACGCACGAGCCACTGACCTTCGCCTCGCTCTCCCGCTACACCGGCACGGTGGCGGACCTCATCAACTCGATGTTCGACCCCACGCTGACCTATGAGGACCTGGACTGGCTGCGTGAAACCTGGAAGGGCAAGCTCGTGGTCAAGGGCATCCAGACCGTTGAAGATGCCCGTAAGGTGGTGGACCACGGCGCTGATGGCATCGTCCTGTCCAACCATGGCGGCCGCCAACTGGACCGGGCACCCATCCCGTTCCACCTGCTTCCCGAGGTCACTTCGGCGCTTAAGGCTGACAACAGCAAGGCCGCCGTCATGCTGGACACAGGCATCATGAGCGGCACCGACATCGTGGCAGCCTTGGCCTTGGGGGCAGACTTTGCCCTGATTGGCCGGGCCTACCTCTACGGACTCATGGCCGGCGGACGCGAAGGCGTGGACCGCACCATTCAGATCCTCGAGAAGGACATGACCCGGACCATGGCGCTGCTGGGTGTCAGCAAAGTCTCGGACTTGAACCCGGACCACGTGCGGTTGCTTCAGCACTAGCAACCCCATGTACGGGACAGCACCTGTCGCTATGAGCTTTCATAGCGACAGGTGCTGTCCCCCAGTTGGGTAAGGGTGCGCTAGATCAGGCCTTGAGCCAGCATCGCGTCGGCTACCTTGACGAAGCCGCCGATGTTGGCGCCCAGCACATAGTTACCGGGCGAACCATATTCTTCGGCGGTAGCTGCGCAGCGATCGTGAATGCCCACCATGATCTCGGTAAGCCGCTGTTCCGTGTGCTCGAATGACCACGAATCACGGCTGGCGTTCTGCTGCATTTCCAGCGCGGACGTAGCAACACCCCCGGCGTTGGCGGCTTTACCCGGGCCGAACAGAATGCCAGCCTCCTGAAACACTGACACCGCCGAACGCGTGGACGGCATGTTGGCTCCCTCGGCCACCGCGATCAGGCCGTTGCTGACCAACTTGGCGGCAGCATCGCCGTCGAGCTCGTTTTGGGTGGCGCAAGGCAGCGCGACCGTGCCGTTAACGTCCCACACCGAGCCGCCCGCTACGTGGCTGGATCCAGGCCGTCGAAGCGCGTATTCCGTCAGCCGGGCGCGTTCCACTTCCTTGATGTCACGCAAAAGCCCGACGTCGATTCCTCCTTCGTCCACGATGTAACCGGCCGAGTCGGAACAGGCCACCACAGTTGCACCGAGCGACTGCGCTTTGGCAATCGCATTGATGGCTACGTTTCCGGAACCGGACACCACAACACGCTGGCCGTCAAAGGAAGTGCCACGGGACTTGAGCATCTCCTGGGCAAAGATCACCGTGCCATAGCCGGTGGCTTCCGGCCGGACCAACGAACCACCCCAGGAAATCCCTTTGCCGGTGAGCACTCCGGATTCGTAGCGGTTGGTGATGCGCTTGTACTGGCCGAAGAGGAAGCCGATCTCGCGCCCGCCAACGCCTATGTCACCGGCAGGAACATCGGTGTACTCACCGATATGCCGGTAGAGCTCGGTCATGAACGACTGGCAGAACCGCATGATCTCGGCATCCGAGCGTCCGCGGGGATCGAAGTCGGAACCGCCCTTGCCACCGCCGATCGGCATGCCTGTGAGGGCATTTTTGAAGATCTGCTCAAAGCCGAGAAACTTGATGATTCCCAGGTAGACGGAGGGGTGGAACCGGAGTCCACCTTTGTAGGGGCCGAGCGCCGAGTTGAACTCCACCCGAAAACCCCTGTTTACTTGGACGCGGCCAGAGTCGTCGGTCCACGGTACGCGGAAGATGATCTGCCGTTCAGGTTCGCAGAGACGCTCCAGCACGGCGCCTTCCAGGAATTCGGGGTGCCGATCGTGAACCGGACCCAGGCTTTCGAAGACTTCGGTGACAGCCTGGTGGAACTCCTTCTCGCCCGGATTCCGCGCCAACACGGAGTTCCTGACAGCTTCGAGCCTCGAATCCATGCGTCTTCCTATCCCTCAGTGCGCCAACCGGCGGCGAGACGATTCAGTCCCGCTCATGGTTGCACCAACGGAGGTAGGATCTCCATCCGATGGGATTGTGACCCTCCACTTGGAGTTAATACAACTGTAGAAAAACCCCGCAAATCCAAGGAAAACGGACCTTAACGAAACCTCACAACGTGTTGGAGATCACGTTGGATTGCCCTCGATACAGCGCTCTAGCGCTTGCGACCGAATTTCGGGAGGTTGGGAAGGTTCGGGAGGTTGGCCAGCAGATCCGCTGCCTTAGTGGCAGCACGGCCAACAGTCCGGCCGATCTGCTGCGGGACGGTATCGTCCGATGCGAGTTCCAGCGAGACGGGCATCCCATCTGAGTGGACTTTCACGGCCTTACTAACGGCGTCTGCGCGGGTTTCGATGACGTCCGGCACAGCGGGTTCCACAAGCGAAGCAGAAGCCACCGTTTGAGGGGCTGCTTCCACGGACTGTTCGACGGCGGCAGCAGCCGAGGGTCCGACGTCGAAGGTTTCCAGCCACGTGGCTACGCCCGCCAGCGGTTTCGGGTTCAGCGCGTAGTAGCGCTTCTGCCCCTGGGCGCGCATGCTGACGAGGTCAGCCTCACGGAGCACCTTCAGATGCTTGGAGATAGTGGGCTGGCTTGCAGCCAGTTCTTCCACCAGTTCGCCTACAGCTTTATCCCCAGAGCGGAGTGAAACCAGGATGTCGCGCCTGGTTGCCTCAGCTATGACGGCAAATACGTCGTCAGTCACCATGCCTCCCACCCTAGCGACATATACGCCAAATGGCATCCCTGTTTCGCGCCGCGACGGCGCCGGATCGTTGACCCTATCAAGAGCCGATGCTAAAACGGACTCACGGTCCGTCCGGGCTCCCAGGCCCCGGCCGCCAAAAGCACGGGGTGCGGGCAATGACTGATTTCCTTCGGCGGCAAATCTTCAACATCATCGCCGGGGTGTTCCTTGCCGTATTCGTCTTCGTGTGGAGTGCGGTGCTCCTCCGGGTCGGCACCTGGGTTCCAACCGGTGGGTTGAGCGCCCCTGAGCTGAACGGAGCGTTGGTTACCGCGGCGGGAGTCCTCGCAACGTCCCTGAGTTCGCTTACGGCATCTGCACTGGGGTTCACTATCTCGGAGGTTAAGCGGGACAACACGAACGCTGGCGAATCCGGTCCCCTCGTCAGCCCGGCGGAGGTTGCCCTGCGTTTATCGGGACGGGTGATATTCGCCATCATGGTTTACATCACCATGGGCTTGCTGGTCCTGGTGCTATGGCTGTTCAAGGGCCAAGCGTCCACGGACCTCATCGGAGCCTTTGCGTTGTCGTTGCTGGGCTGGCTCGTGGGTGCTGCGGGCGTGGTCTTCCAGACGGAGAAGTCCGAGCCATAGCTCGTCAGTTAAGACCGGCTAATCGAACCAGGGATCCAGCCCGTACAAAGGGAAGATCTCCTTGCGTGTGGCAATGACCGTGCGGTCCACCTCGTCCGCTGGGTCGTATCCAACTTCCCAAGAGCGCCACCAAACATCCACGTCGTCGCCCATCGACTCCGGAGCCCACACGCCGTAAGTTTCCCTGACATAGTTACGCCACGCTTCTGGCACAGGGGTGCTCAAGGGCACCGGCCGCTGTGTCACCATCCCGATCAGATGGCTCCAGGCACGGGGCACAACACCCGTAACGTCGTAGCCGCCCCCGCCTGTGGCGATCCAGCGGTTATCGCAGTACCTGGCGGCGAGGCTCGCCACGGCGCTGGCCGCCTCACGCTGCCCGTCCACGCTGAGGTTGAGGTGCGTCAATGGATCCAGGCGGTGCGAGTCGCAGCCATGCTGGCTGACAATCACCTCGGGATTGAAGGCGGCAACCAGCTGCGGTACCACCGCATGGAAGGCGCGAAGCCACGCGGCATCTCCGGTGAACGCCGGCAACGCGACGTTGACAACCGTGCCCTGCGCATCAGGCCCACCGGTTTCATTGGCAAAACCCGTTCCCGGAAAGAGGGTAAGACCGGACTCATGCAGGGAAATCGTCATGACGCGGGGGTCATTCCAAAAGATGCTTTGCGTTCCGTCGCCGTGGTGGGCGTCGACGTCGATGCTGACGACGCGCTGCACGCCGCCATCCAGCAGCCGTTGGATGGCAATCGCGACGTCGTTGTAGACGCAAAAACCGCTCGCGCGGTCACGTGCTGCATGGTGCATTCCGCCACTGAAATTCACGGCACGGACGGCTTTGCCGGACAGAATGGATTCCGCAGCGAGCAAAGAGCCACCGGCGAGCCGGGCGCTGGCCTCATGCATACCGGCGAACGCAGGATCATCCTCCGTTCCAAGACCACGTCCTTCCTCCGGCATGCCAGGATTCTCGCTCACCCGGCGGACGGCCTCCACATAGTCCGCGCTGTGCACCGAGCAAAGTTCGACGTCGGTGGCCAGCTCCGGCGCCTCCACCGCCACATGGCTGTGGTTGAAAAGACCAAGGGATTCCGCGAGCCTCGCCGTTAACTCCAGGCGCTGCGGGGCCATAGGATGGCTGGGACCAAAGTTGTAAGCAGTCATGGCTGGATCCCACACCACCGTCGTTGGCAGTGCGGATCGCGTAATGCTGGAAGCAGTTGTTCCAAGCCTGGAGTTCATCCAGAACAGGCTACCTGAGGCCGCGCTGCACTACCGCCCGGTTACGCCGCAGGAATAGTGGTTTACTACTCAGGAAAGCATGTTCAACCGAGGAAGAACCCCATGTCTCAAAGCCAGTCGCGCTCCGTGAGCCCGGCCAACTGGCAACCCGGCCAGCAGGAACGTGAAGGTCTGTGGATTTTCACGCGTGCGCGCGACTTCATTGACAACATCGCCAACACTTCCCCGGCCCGTTTGGCCTTGGTCGCTTTCGCCTCGGTGATCCTACTCTTTACAGGCCTGTTGTCCTTGCCATTTTCCTCGGCGTCGGGCGAACCTACGCCTCTCCACCAGGCCATGTTCACGGCAGTTTCCAGTGTCTGTGTTACCGGCCTGACCGTGGTTTCCACCGCGACCCACTGGTCCTTCCTCGGCCAGCTCATTATTTTGGTGGGCATCTTTGTGGGCGGCCTTGGCACTCTGACCCTGGCTTCACTGTTGGCGCTCATGGTCAGCAAGCGGCTTGGTGTCCGCGGCAAGCTCATCGCCCAGGAAGCCATGAACAACGCCGGCAGGCTTGGTGAAGTAGGTACGCTGCTCCGCATCGTCATCGTGACCTCCGTGGTGATCGAAGGCGCGCTTGCCCTTGCGCTGATCCCCCGCTTCATGCTCCTCGGAGAGCCCTTCTGGCAGTCGGTTTGGCACGGAGTCTTCTACTCGATCTCGTCCTTCAACAATGCCGGATTTACGCCGCACTCGGACGGCATCGTCCCCTACGAGACCGACCTCTGGATCCTCGTTCCACTCATGCTGGGCGTGTTCCTTGGCAGCCTCGGCTTCCCCGTAGTGATGGTCCTCCAACAGAACGGCCTGAACTGGAAGAAGTGGAACCTCCACACCAAGATCACCATCCAGGTGTCCTTCATCCTGCTGCTCGCCGGCACAGTCCTGTGGGCGCTCATGGAATGGGACAACGTGCGGACCATCGCGCACATGGACCTGGGTGACAAGCTCATCCATTCCCTCTTTGCTTCCGTGATGACGCGCTCAGGCGGATTCAACCTGGTGGACCAAAACCACATGGAATCCACCACCATGCTCCTCACGGATGCCCTCATGTTTGCCGGCGGCGGCTCGGCGTCCACGGCCGGCGGCATCAAGGTGACCACCATCGCCGTCATGTTCCTCGCCATCGTCGCCGAGGCCCGTGGCGATGCCGATGTGAAGGTCTACGGCCGAACGATTCCCCAAGGCACCATGCGGGTGGCGATTTCCGTGATCGTTGCCGGTGCCACCCTTGTCTCGGTCGCGGCATTCCTGCTGCTCTCCATCAGCGGCGCAACACTGGACAGAGTGCTCTTTGAAACCATCTCCGCCTTTGCCACCGTGGGATTGAGCACCAACCTCAGCGCCGAGCTGCCGCCGTCGGGCGTTTACGTCCTGACCGTACTCATGTTCGCAGGCCGTGTGGGCACCGTAACCCTCGCTGCCGGCCTGGCCCTGCGCCAGCGCAGCCAGCTGTACCACTACCCGGAAGAGAGGCCAATCATTGGCTAGTACCACAGGGGCGCCCAACCGTCCCGCCCACAACGCACCAGTGCTGGTCATTGGCCTTGGCCGGTTCGGGTCGGCCACAGCCGAGCAATTGGTCAAGCAAGGCCGGGAAGTCCTGGCGATTGAACGTGACCGCACCCTGGTCCAGAAATGGGCGCCTGTGCTCACCCACGTGGTGGAGGCCGACGCCACGAACATCGATGCCCTGCGCCAGCTGGGGGCCCAAGAGTTCAGCTCCGCCGTGGTAGGCGTGGGCACGTCCATCGAGTCCTCGGTACTCATCACTGTGAACCTGGTGGACCTGGGCATCCAACACCTCTGGGTTAAAGCGATCACCCCATCCCACGGCAAGATCCTCAGCCGGATCGGCGCAAACCACGTGATCTACCCGGAAGCCGACGCCGGGGTCCGTGCTGCGCACCTGGTCTCAGGGCGCATGCTGGACTTCATCGAGTTCGACGACGACTACGCGATCGTCAAGATGTATCCGCCCAAGGAAACTGTGGGCTTCACCCTGGAAGAATCCAAGGTGCGCTCCAAATACGGCGTGACGATCGTCGGCGTGAAGACTCCCGGCGAGGACTTCACATATGCGCGGCCGGAAACCAAGGTGTCCGGCCACGACATGTTGATCGTGTCCGGACACGTTGATCTCCTGGAGCGCTTCGCAGCGCGGCCGTAGGTGCGGTTGGTTGGGGACTAGCCCAACTGCTTGGTGATCTCCGCCGCCCGGGTAGCAGCTGCACGGGCTCCTTCGGCAATGATCCTGGGGATCCCGCCGTCGTCGAATGCTGCGATAGCCCGCTCGGTGGTTCCGTTGGGACTGGTTACGGCAACGCGAAGGGCAGTGGGGTCCGCACCCGGTTCTGCCAGCATGAAACCGGCGCCCGCCACCGTTTCGCGGGCCAGCATGACGGACAGTTCGGCGTCCAACCCCAACTCAACACCGGCAGCGGCCATGGCCTCAGCCAAATAGAACGCGTAGGCCGGGCCGGATCCACTGATGGCGGACAAAGCGTCCACTTGTTCCTCGGGCACCTCCACGACTTTGCCGGCACCTGCCAGCGCTGCCTTCACCTTCTCCAGCTGTTCGGGCGTGCAGTGCGTTCCGGGCGAGACAGATACGACGCCGCGCCCCAGCTTTGCGGGTGTGTTCGGCATGGTGCGGATCACCGGCTGCCCCTCTGGAAGGGCGGCCTCAAGCTGTGCGATGGAGACCGCAGCTGCCACGCTTACAACAACGGTGTCCTTCGCGAGTGCCGGGCTGATTTCCCGCGCAAGGTCTGTAATGCCAATTGGTTTGACGCCAAGGATGACTATGCCGGAACCTTTGCTTGCAAGCTTGTTGTTGTCCGGCTCTTCCTCGCCGGCGATCGCCATAACGCCGTACCGCTGCGCAAGCTCTTCTGCACGCTCGGCACGTCGGACAGTGGCGACGACATCAGATGGGTCAGTTCCGGCGGCAAGGAGACCGGCCAGAATTGCCTCGTTCATGGATCCACAGCCAAGGAATGCGATTCGGTTGCTCATTGCACCATCATGGCAGTTTGCCCATGGAGGGGTCGAACGCTGTCCGGATTCCCAGCTTGTTCCCAAGAATATTGCAGGCAGCACCCAACCTTGGTCCGTAACTTAGTAGTTACCTCATTGAGGGTGCGAGTGATGAGGCGGGCATGGGGATGTCCGCCAACAGCACCGGTGGCCGGGGCGGGTTTTTCCCCCATTTCCCGATTCGGCCGCCGGTGCTTTCGCTTTTAGCGGTGCTTTCGCTTTTAATTGCGTTGGCTACTAATTATCGTGTGAGCGCACCAGCGGGATGCTGAGGTGCTGCCGGGCGAAACGAAGCGTCTCCGCCAACATTTCTTCGCGCTCGCCTGCCACCTTGGCCTTGCGGGTCGAAATCTCCGCCACCACAACACCGCTGAAGCCGTTGGATGCAAGGTGTTGGAGGGCATCCGCGCACTGCTGCGTCCCCGTGCCCGGCACCAGATGCTCGTCTTTTCCGGATCCTGAACCATCTGTGAGGTGAACGTGCCGGAGTTTACTGCCCAACGCCTGGATGGCTTCCAAACTATTGGCCCCCGCAGTTGCCGCGTGCGAGAAGTCCCAGGTGACGTCGTCGTAATCCTGTCCCAACGGATCCCAGTGCGGAAGGTAGGCAACAGCCTCCCGTCCGCGGACGCGCCACGGGTACATGTTCTCCACCGCGATGTGCACTTGGTACATCGCCGCGATCTCCCGAACACCCGCGGCGAAGTTCTCGGCATAGTTCGACTGCCAGCGGAATGGCGGATGGACCACCACGGTGTCGCAGCCAACTTCCCTGGCCATCTGGCACGACTTCTCGATCTTGTTCCATGCAGCTCCCCAGACTTGCTGGGTGAGCAGCAAAGTGGGCGCGTGAATAGAGACGATCTCTTGGTGGTAGCGATGGCTCAGCTGGATGAGTGCGTCAGGATTCTGGCTCACGGCGTTGTTGGTGACCATGACCTCAACGCCTTCATAGCCAAGGTCCTGGGCAACCGCGAAAGCATCATGGACGCTCAGCGGATAAACGGAGGCACTGGACAGCGCCACCGGGATGTGGCGGTTATTTGCAAAGGGCTCGACGTCGGTACTCATCTCAGGAAGCCAGCCCGCCTGCAGCAGGTGCCGGGATTGGTGCAGGGGCAGGGTTGTTCACCGGCACTGTGTTCAGCGGCACTGGGAACTCCTCAAAGCTGGGCTGGGGCTCGTCGTTGTCCGTCGTCTTGTCGCCTTCCTTGACTGCTTTTTTCTTGGACTTGTCCTTCTTGCGCTTCCCGACGTGTGGGGCGGGATCCACTGCGTCCTCGAAGACCAACTGGTCCAGGCGGCGAAGGATCAGCCCTTCACGCAGAGCCCACGGACAAATTTCCATTTTAGGGAATTCGAAGAGTTCCAACGCGGCTTCTGCAACCAGAGCCCCGGCCAGCAACTGTCGGGCGCGCGCATCTGAAACGCCGGGGAGGTACAACCGGTCCTCGACCTTCATGGCGGATATGCGCTGGGCCCACAAGCCAAGATCGGCGGCGTGGAGTTCCCGTTTTACATAAGGACCGGCTCCGCTGGGGGCAGCACCGGCGATCCGGGCAAGGGAGCGGAACGTCTTGGAGGTCCCTGCCACCAGGTTGGCGCGGCCGAGCTCGTGAAAGTTGCGGACAACAGGTTTGAGCGTAGAGCGGATGTACCGCCTCAACTCCTTGACGCTCTTCGCGCTGGGTGGATCTTCGTGGAGCCAATCCCGCGTCAGCCTGCTGGCTCCCAAGGGAACGGATGTAGCGAATTCCGGGAGTTCGTCCGTGCCATACGCCATTTCGAAGGATCCACCGCCAATGTCCAGATCCAGAATCGGGCCGGCGCCCCAGCCGTACCAACGACGAACGGCAAAGAAGGTCATCGACGCTTCTTCGCTGCCAGTGAGCTCCTGTAGCGTCACCGTGGTCTCGTGTTTGACCCGGGCCAGGACCTCGGCTCCGTTGGTTGCCTCACGGATCGCCGAGGTACAAAACGCGAGCAAATCCTCAGCCTTGTGGCGGGCTGCGAATTCCCACGCCTCCAGGACGAACTCAATCAGCTCAGTCTGTCCGGCATCGTTGATGTTGCCATCACCGTCGAGGTATTGCACCAGGGAAAGTGGCCGTTTGTGGGAGGCAAAAGCCACTGGGCGGGCGCCGGGATGGGCATCCACGAGCAGCAGGTGGACGGTGTTTGAACCGATATCGAGAACGCCAAGACGCATTCTGCCATTATTCACCGATTCGAAGCCGGGGAAGCAACTTGGCGTCCACGTTTCGCTGGCAGGCGGACGTCCCGTGCCCAGGATGCCAGCTATTCCGTTGGCTCCCCTGCTTCGTCTGCCCGTTTGAAGTCGCGGCGGATGTTGGCGATCCCTTCAGGATCGATTTCGAAGCCGTATTCGCTTCCGGGGTTGATGACCATGCCCAGTTCGTCGCCGATGTTGCCAAGGATCGCTGAACCCATGGTCCCCAGAATGTGCGGAGCGGCTTCCAGGAAACGCTCGTCCACGCGGCTCGGGTGGCTGAACACCGCCAGAACGGGCTGTCCGTCGGCGTTCGAAAGGACCAATGGCTCTACGGCAGAATCCGGTCCATCCACTGCTTCGGAACTGATGAGATAGACCTCGTTGTTCAGGAAAGCAAGGATGACGTCCACCGGGTTGGCGTCCGGCTGTTCAGCCAAGGCGAGCTTCGCTTCGAGGTCGTTCAAGGGTCCGTTGTCCGGTGAAGCCGTCTGTTCAGTCATGCTTCTACTCGACCACGATGCCGTCCGGGACGCAATTCGCTTGCTTCCCGGACGGCATCCTGTCTTGCTGCTGCTTTACTTTTTGGCTGTTGCCTTCTTGGCTGGCGCCTTGCGGGTAGTGGTCCGCTTGACGGGGCCCTTGGCCCGCTTCTCGGCAAGAAGTTCGACGGCGCGTTCCCGGGTCAGTTCCTCAAGGGAGGTTGAGCGCGGGACCGTGATGTTCGTGACGCCATCAGTGATATACGGACCGAAACGGCCCTCCTTCACGACGATGTTCTTCTCCGACACGGGGTCCGGGCCAAACTCGGCCAGTGGGGGCACGGCGGCCCGGGCACCACGCTGCTTGGGTTGGGAGTAGATCTCCAAGGCCTGTTCCAGGGTGATGGTGAAGATTTCTTCTTCGGATCCGATGGAACGGGAGTCCGTACCCTTCTTCAGGTAAGGTCCGAACCGGCCGTTCTGGACGGTGATGACATTTCCTTCAGCGTCCTCGCCAAGCACCCGTGGCAGGCTCATGAGCTGCAGGGCCTCATCCAGGGTGACGCTGTCCACGGTCATGGACTTGAACAGCGAACCTGTGCGTGGCTTGGCTTTTACAGGCTTCTTTGGAGGCTTGGGCTTGCCGTTCTTGTAATACTCAACAGGCTGGTTTGCCAGTTGTTCCTCGGTCATCTCGGGGATGATCTCGGTGACGTAGGCGCCGTAACGGCCGTTCTTGGCAACCACGGTATGGCCGGTGTGTGGATCGGTTCCCAGGACACGTTCCTCGGGAGCAGCAGTTTCCATGAGCTCGATTGCCTTGGCGGCCGTCAGCTCATCCGGGGCGAGTTCCTCCGGGACGTTGGCCCGAGCGGACTCCACCACTTCACCGGTCTTCTCATCAACGGTGGGGATGCTGCTTTCCAGGTACGGTCCGAACTTACCCACACGCAGGGTGATGCCCTCGGCTATGGGGACGGAGTTGATCTCCCGGGCGTCAATTTCGCCGAGGTTGTTCACGATGCTCAACAGCCCGGGATCAGCGTCTTCACCATAGTAGAAGTGCTTCAGCCATGCTGCGCCCACGGCTTGGCCGTTGGCGATCTTGTCCAGATCGCCTTCCATGTCAGCGGTGAACTCATAGTCGACGTAATCCGTGAAGTGCTGCTCCAGCAAGCGAATCACCGAGAAAGCGATCCAGCTGGGAACCAGGGCAGAACCTTGTTTGCGGACATAACCGCGATCCTGGATGGTGGAAATCGTGGAGGCATAGGTCGATGGACGGCCGATGCCCTTCTTTTCCAGCTCAGCAGTCAGCGACGCTTCCGTGTACCGCGGAGGCGGTGAAGTCTCGTGCCCCACGGCCACGATGTCCGAGGCCGTCAGGGAGTCATCCTTGGCCACGTTCGGGAGGCGGCGCGCTTCATCGGAGTCGTCATCTCCGCGGCTCTCATCCTTGCCCTCCTCATAGGCGGCGAGGAATCCGGGGAAGGTGATAACGGTACCCGATGCCGAGAATTCAGCGTCGCGTCCGTCGGCTGCTACGGCACCGAGGCGGATGGTGGCTGTGGAGCCCTTGGCGTCGGCCATCTGGGATGCGACCGTGCGCTTCCAGATGAGCTCGTACAACCGGAATTCGTCGCCGCTGAGCTGCTTGGCCACCTGGGCGGGAGTGCGGAACGAGTCACCTGCGGGGCGGATGGCCTCGTGGGCCTCTTGCGCATTTGCAGCTTTGTTGGCGTACACGCGGGGGCTTTGGGGCACGTACTCGGGGCCGTAGAGCTCCGCAGCCTGGCGGCGGGCTGCTGTGACAGCTTCATCGCTCAAGGCAGAGGAGTCCGTACGCATATAAGTGATGTAGCCGTTTTCGTACAGGCGCTGGGCGACCTGCATGGTGCTCTTCGAGGAGAAGCGGAGCTTTCGGCCGGCTTCCTGCTGCAGCGTGGAGGTGGTGAACGGTGCGGCAGGGCGCCGGGTGTACGGCTTGGTGTCTACCGAACGAACGCGGAAATCGGCGTTCTGCAGACCTGCGGCCAACGACGTTGCGAGTTCCTCGTTGAGGTGAACCACGTTGGAGGATGTGAGCTGGCCGTTGTCGTTAAAGTCACGACCACTGGCCACCTTGGAACCGTCCACTGCGGCAAGCTTCGCCTTGAACGAGCCCGAGTCGGCTCCGAACTGGCCCGTCAGGTCCCAGTAGGAGGCGGCCCGGAAGGCCATACGTTCGCGTTCACGGTCGACCACCATGCGGGTAACCACGGACTGCACGCGTCCCGCGGAGAGTCCCCTGGCAACCTTGCGCCACAGAACCGGTGAGATTTCATAGCCGTAGAGCCGGTCCAGGATACGCCGGGTTTCCTGGGCATCAACCAGTGCGGTGTCGACGTCGCGCAGGTTATCCATGGCACGGTGAATCGCTTCCTTGGTGATTTCACCAAAGGTCATGCGATACACGGGAACTTTGGGTTTAAGGACCTCAAGGAGGTGCCACGCGATGGCTTCGCCCTCGCGGTCCCCATCGGTTGCGAGATAGAGCGCGTCAGCGTCTTTCAGCTGGGCCTTGAGTTCGGCGACCTTCTTCTTCTTATCCGGGGATACGACGTAGTACGGCTTGAAGTCGTTTTCGATGTCGACGGCGAACTTGCCCAGCGAGGTCTTCTTCAGTTCTGCAGGGAGGTCCGATGGCTGCGGGAGATCCCGGATATGGCCGATGGAAGCCTCGACGATGAAGCCCTCGCCAAGATACTTGGCGATGGTCTTGCTCTTGGCCGGAGACTCCACGATCACGAGTTTCTTGCCGGTTTTTGCCTTGCTGGGCACGGTGCTCCTACAGAAAAAATGTGTAATTGGGCTGGTGCCCATATTGGCCTAGTTCACCATAGATTGCAGAATCCTGCGTTCTGGCGTGGAAATCCGGGGGGCTGGCCGGACCCCTAGTGCCCAGGTGCCATGCGGTCATCCGGGATCATTGACCACAGAGTAGCAACACGCTCGGCACCTTGCGGAATCCGGGTAGGGTCTTCGAGTTCGTACTCCCGCAGGACCTCCCGGATCCGTTCAGAAAGCTCCTTGCGCTGTTGGTTGGTTAAGTACAGCAAATTGCTCGCCAGCACCACCGACGCCGGTTCTTCCGCCGCTTCGCCACGCTGCCGGCGCTCCCCGCGGGCCTTGGCAAAAGCTGATGCCCTGCGCCGGAAGGCGTCCAGCTCAAGATCGACCACTGCGATCTCCGGGCTGGCTGCACTGCCGCCTGAAATTCGGAAATCAGTTCCAGCAGCCTTCCACCGGCGTTCCCTTGCATCGCCGGCATTTTCGGCCGGGGCTACGATCCCCCATTTTTGCAGTGCGCGAAGGTGGTAGCTCATGGCACTTGGGGTCAGGCCGGTACGGGCCGCGAGCTCAGTAGCCGTGTGGCTTACCTGCGTGGCGTAGAGCTCGGAGATGACTTCGAGACGGGCAGCGTGCGCCAAGGCGCGGATGGCCTTGGGATCGGTTATCTCAACCGTTTTCTCGGCCCTCTTGCGCCGGGGGGTATCGCCTGACGCCTGGGATGTCTCGTTGTTCGCAATCACTTCCTCAGTGTAATCACGGTCACTTGCCGCGGGCTTGGTGCGGAGTGGCCGCGGCGGCCGTGCACTGTTCATGCGGACGCCTCCGGCACGTCGGGAAGGAGGAAGCCATCCAGGACGAGATTCCGCACTTCGGCAAGAAGCCCTTTGCGGAAGGATCCTGAATCGAAGTCGTCTGTGCCTCCCAGAAGTGCTTCCAAGGCGCCGACAATCTGCCGTACGGATAATTCGCCATCACAAGCAGAAACAAAGCCCGCCAGCTCAGTGCTGAGCAGGTTTGTCCGACGAAGGCCAGCCCCCTGCCGGAGGAGGATCACGCCTGGATGCACAGCCCCAGGACGCTGATGGCGCTCTTCGGTGACGTCCTCGGCCACTACAAGGTGTACTTCCGGCAAACTGCTGGCTGCAAGCCAGTCGGCGCGCTCCACGGCCGCGCCGAGGTGGGGTCCGATGGGTTGCTCAATGGGGTAGGTAATTTCCTCAAACCGGCTGAAGCGTACGTCGTCTGAACTTTGTGGGCGGCGTAACCAAATCATGCCAAAGCCGATTCCTTCGACATCCCTCGATCCGAAGTCCTCGAGGTACGCGGCGTACGACTCCTGGTAGTGGCTGCGGTCCCGGTTCTCCGAGGCGTCCTGCAGCCAGGTCTCGGCGTACTGCTCCGGGTTCAACTGCTCACGTTGAATGAACCAAACATCCAAACCCGAATCTTGGAGCCATGCGGAAGGCCGGTCATGCCACTGGGTCCCTTCGCGGATCTCCCAGTTGCCAAGCATCTGGGCTGTGCCGCCGGGTTCAAGGACATCGGCCAACGTTCGCACCAACGATGCGACGATCTCGTCACCGGGTAGGCCACCGTCCCGGTACGTAAATTGGTCAGCCGAGGACTCGCCTGTGCTGCGCGGCGTAATGACAAACGGCGGATTAGAGACGACGAGGCCGAAGCGCTCCCCTGCCACGGGTTCCAGGAGCGAGCCCAGGCGCAGGCTCACGCGCGCTTCCAGGTTGTTTGGATCCAGGTCCAGTTCCGCAGCGTTGAGGACCAGATTGAAACGGGTGAAGGCGAGCGCCCTCTCGGAAATGTCGGTTGCCGTGACGTGTTCGCAGTGATGCAACAAGTGGAACGTCTGGATGCCGCAGCCTGTCCCGAGATCCAGCGCACGATGCGTGTGCTGCCTGATGGTTGTTTGCACAAGGGTTGTTGATGCCCGCCCTATCCCCAGCACATGATCGTGCCTCAGGACCCCTGCTTGTTGGTGGGCAGCGAGATCGCTGGCCACCCAAAGCTCCGCTCCCCCGCTGCCATCTTCATTGGCCTCCCAGCCGTAGGGGCGTAGATCCACCTTGGCCGTGGCAACGCCGGCCTCCAGGGTCACAAGTCCGAGCCGGGCGAGGCCTTGGGCACCGATGGTGGGGAGCGCAAAGTCAACATCGGACTGGGGCTGTGGGACAGCAAGCAACCACAGCCGCACTATGACGGACAGCGCACGGGTGGTTTCCACGCCGCTCTTGGACAAGCGTTCGCTCACCAACAACGCTGGAATGACCTGGTCCCTGTTCAGTGCGGCATAGGCGGATTCCCCCAGAAGCTCCGCCACGCCGTCGACCGTGTAGGAGATGGCGCGAAGGTCAGAGGCGAGCAACGCCAAGAGCTCCGGGTGGTCGCTGCGTGGGGCGTCGTCAGTATTGCCAACGGTAAATATTTCGGGGGTTTGAGTCACATTGCAAGTCTATGGGGGCTGCTTCATGGCAGGCGTTCGTGGTTTGGGCTATGTGGACAAAACCTTGCTGTGGGACCCGGTAGCGTGGAAGCATGCTCAACCTCTCCTCCACAAGGCGCCGCGCAGGCCTTGTTGTCATTGCTGCGGGGACGCTACTGGCGGCCACAGCCTGCCAGGGTCCGGTCAGCGTCGAACATGCCGATGTACCGGCATGGAAAGACAAGATTCTTCCCACAGCCAGCACCGTGACGTTGGAGGATTCCGGCAAGATCCTGAACCGGGACCCCTTGGTTAAGGACTCACCCAGCGTTCCCGCGGGGAATTACACACTCATGATGGCTTGTGATGGAGGAGGGAAGGTGTTCTTCGCCGTCTCATCCGGTGGAAAGCAAATTGCCGATGCGGGAGCCGCCTGCAACGGCAGCCTTGAAATGGTGAAGATCAAAGTCCCCGCCACTGCCGCTCTTAGCATCTCCACGAGCAGTGTGGATGCCCCGCTGATCTTTGCGTACCAGCTGGTACCCAGCGCTAATTAAACCCCTTCCGCAGCCCTATGGCGGGCCTCCGGGCAAGCGTAAAGTCACCATATGGGCAGCAAGGTGGCTGGCTCGGTTATGTCCAGACGGCTGGCAAGTGCCGCCGTCGGACTCTTGCTCGTGCTGTGTAGCGCGCTGACGGCGTGCGAGTACACCTATGACGACGGCGGGCGTGCCGATTCCAGCCCCACAGACACTACCGGCAGCAATGTCGTGCTTCCTCCCGACCCAGCCTTGGAGCAAACCGTTACGGGTGAGGCCCTGAAAGAGTGGGCCAAGGCGGCCTTGCCGGAATCGCAGGGGCAATCATTCTATTCCAGCAGCGGATTCCTGAACTCCGGCGAGTCCAGAACTGAACAGACCGTGCAGTTGCCCGGCGGAACGTATGCCGTGACACTGGCGTGCCGAGGCACTCGACGCGTTTCATTCGCAGTCAGCGTGGGCGAGACGGCTTTGGTTGACCTGACGTTGGGATGCGCCAATGCCCGGGTGAGCGTGGTGCAGTTGGAAAAGGACGCCATCCTGGCCATCACTGTGGGTGCCAGATCCGACGCGAATTTCGCCTACCGGGTCAGCAGGCTCTGATTGAGTTGCGCCTCAGGCGGCTTCACAGCCTCCGGGGCAGCGAAGGGTTTCAGGACTTGAGGCACATTCTGCACAGTAGAGGGTCAGTGTCCGGCAGCTCAGGTTGGAACAATTCTCGAACTTGTTGGTGGGCGCGGCGCAGCGGACGCACTCTCCAATGGTCTTTGCTTCGTCGCTGAACTCTACGTGCATGCGTTTGTCGAAAACATAGAGCGAGCCCTCCCAGAGGCCCTTGTCCTTGAAGGTTTCGCCGTAGCGAACGATCCCGCCGTCGAGCTGGTAAACCTCTTTGAAACCACGGTTGACCATCAGGCTGGAGAGCACCTCGCAGCGGATGCCGCCCGTGCAGTAAGTGACAATGGGCTTGTCCTTGAGGGCGTCATACTTGCCGGATTCCAGTTCCGTGATGAAGTCATGTGTAGTGGCGACGTCCGGAACGATGGCGTCCTTGAACTTGCCGATCTGCGCCTCGAAGGCATTGCGGCCATCGAAGAACACCACCTCTTCCCCGTCCGCTTTCTTTGCGTCCACCAGGGAATGAAGTTCTTCAGGCTGGAGATGCTTGCCTCCGCCCACCACGCCCTTTTCGTCGACCTTCAGTTCCCCGGGAGCCCCGAAGGAAACTATCTCGTCGCGGACCTTAACGCTGAGGCGGGGGAAATCGGCGGCCCCGCCCTCGGACCACTTGAAGTCGATGTCGTGGAAGCCCTTGTATTCGCGGGTGGTTTTTACGTATTGCTTCATGTTGTTGAGCTCGCCGCCAACTGTGGCGTTAATACCGTCCTTGGAGATCAGGATCCGGCCGGTAAGGCCCAATTTCTCGCAGAGGGCACGCTGCCACAGACGCACGGCGTCGGGGTCGGCGATCGGGGTAAAGCCATAGAAAAGTACGATCCGGTTTAAAGCCACTATTAAAGGGTACTGGGTGGACTAAAATCCTCTGCGCCTCGCTGACAGACCCACTGAAAACCTAGAGAGCATGGGTTCAGTTCCACGCGTCGAAGTCACAATTTCATAAGCACGGATTGTTCCTCTGACCGGACCCTGTTGCTTCCCCGGGCGCTGACATAGTCTCTCTACATGAGTCCAGACGCCTTGGTTGAAGACATCGCGCACCTCTTGGAAGTCTGGGTGGCCGGCTGGTCCGGCTGCCGGGGCTATGAGTCGCGTCAAGAGGGACGCTTCCCCGCCGCGCTGCGGGCCGATAAGACGGGTGACTGGGAGTATTTCGCCCACGATCCCTCCGATGAAGAGTTCGCCGCGCTGGCGGCTAAGACTGCCGAAGCCGAGACACGGATCCTGACCGTGCTGACCAACGACGTCCAACGTTATAAGTACTTGGCCGAGCAGCATGGGCTGAATGTCACTTCTGCCTCACAGACCATGATGATCGTGGACATGGAAACGCAGGATTCCGAGGACCCATGGCTGCCTGACGATGACCTCGAACTCGCTACCTCGGAAACCAACGGCGTCCATCATGCGGTGGTTCACTCGGGCGAGAACGTGGCCGCGAGCGGCCGGGTATACGTGGTCAACGGCACCGCGGTTTTCGACAAGATCGTCACTGAGCCTCAATTCCAGCGCCGCGGCCTTGGAAGTTTCATCATGAAGGCCCTCGCCGCCCAAGCGTTCGAGCACGACGTCCAGAACGGGCTTCTCCTGGCATCCTTGGACGGCCAAAAGCTTTACTCCCACCTTGGGTGGGATGTGGTGTGCCACGTTCTGATGATGTCCGTCAGCAGCAGTGAAGGTTCGGACCTCTCTGTAGCGTGAGGATGCTTGTTTAGCGGACCTTCGACGGCGGCCTCATCGGGTGCCGCGGTGGGCGTCGCCGTCCGCGCCGCAACAGAGTGACAGAATGATTTGGTGGCTGCACCGAATTYGCTGATCTCTTTGCTGGGCCGGAACCCGGACCCGGAGCAGTTGCGCCATGTCCACACCATCCCTGCGCGCAAGGCCGTCAACGAGCCGTGGCCCGAATGGGTGCACCCGGACATCGTCCAGGCCTACAGCTCGCTGGGCATCCACGAACCGTACCGACACCAGGTCCGAGCCGCCAACCTCGCCCAGGCAGGCCAGCATGTGGTGATCGCCACGGGCACCGCCTCAGGGAAATCGCTCGCCTACCAACTACCCGCACTGGATGCGATCCACCGCTCGGAGTTGAGGGTACTCTCCGAGCCCGGAAAGATCCACGACGACGGTGCCGTGACACTTTACTTGTCTCCCACGAAGGCACTGGCGGCAGACCAGTTAGCTGCAATCCGTTCGCTGAAGCTTCCTACCGTTCGAGCAGAAACGTACGACGGCGACACCGACGTCGCGTCGCGCCGTTGGATCCGCGACCATGCCAATTTCATCCTGGCAAACCCGGACATGCTTCACTTCGGCATTCTGCCTAACCACACGTGGTGGGCGCGGTTCTTCCGGAGGCTGCGCTATGTGATCGTGGATGAGGCTCACAGTTACCGAGGCGTCTTCGGCTCGCACGTAGCCAACCTCATGAGGCGTCTTCGCCGGATCTGCGCCTACTACGGCGCCGGCACCTCCTTTCCTGAACCCGTATTCATCGCCGCTTCTGCCACAGCCTCCGAGCCCGGTGTCTCCTTCGGACGCCTCATCGGTGCTCCGGTCCGGGAAGTTTCCGAAGACTGTTCTCCGCATGGCTCTACGACCGTGGCGTTCTGGGAGCCTGCTTTGACGGACGTCAAGGGTGAAAACGGAGCCAAACAACGCCGGACTGCCGTGGCAGAAACAGCGGACATCCTGGCGAACCTTGTTTCCTCCCGGGTTCGGACCATTGCCTTTATCAAGTCCCGGCGCGGCGCCGAGTCGATTTCGTCGATCACCAAGCGACTGCTGGATGAGGTGGATCCCAGCTTGCCCAGCCGCGTGGCCGCGTACCGTTCCGGGTACCTTCCCGAAGAGCGGCGTGCCTTGGAAAAAGCGTTGCGGTCCGGACAGCTGCTGGGGGTTTCCAGTACCTCTGCCTTGGAGCTCGGCATCGATATCTCCGGGCTTGACGCGGTTTTGGTTGCCGGTTGGCCAGGGACCAGGGCCTCGCTCTTCCAGCAGATTGGACGCGCAGGAAGGGCTGGTCAGGACGCCATAGCGGCGTTCGTGGCAAGCGACGACCCCTTGGATACATACCTTGTGAACCATCCGGAAGCTATCTTCGATGTGTCGGTCGAAGCCACAGTATTTGATCCGGGAAACCCGTACGTCCTGGGACCTCACCTGTGCGCGGCAGCAGCGGAGTTGCCAGTGGGCCCGGCTGAACTCGAACTCTTCGGGCCCACAGCGGAAGGCCTCCTCGACCGGCTGGTCTTGCAGGGATATCTCCGCAAACGCCCTGCGGGGTGGTTCTGGACCCATCCGGAGAGCGCAGCCGGCATGGTGAACCTGCGTGCTGACGGAGGTGGCCCTGTGAGCATCGTTGACGCCGAGACAGGTTCGCTTCTGGGGACGATGGACTCGCCGCAGACCCACTATCAGGCACACACCGGGGCGATCTACGTCCACCAGGGGGACAGCTACCTGGTGGAGGAACTCAACGAGGCGGACCACTGCGTCATGGTGAGGCGCGTGAACCCCGATTTTTACACCACGGCACGGGATGTAACGCAGATCGAAGTCCTGGAAACCTCGCGCTCGGTCCAATGGGGCGAGATCACTGCGCACTTTGGGGACGTAAAGGTCACAACCCAAGTTGTTTCCTTCCAGCGCAAGGCATTGATATCGAACGAGATCCTGGGCGAGGAGCCGCTTGATCTCGGGGCCAGGGATTTGTTCACCAAGGCCGTATGGTTCGTTGTGGACAACAGGTCACTGCATGGTGCCGGCTTGGTGGAAGCGCAATTCCCCGGTGCATTGCATGCTGCAGAACACGCGGCGATCGGCCTCCTTCCGCTGGTGGCGTCCAGTGACCGTTGGGACATTGGCGGTGTCTCCACTGCCCTGCATGCCGACACTGGGGTACCGACGATCTTCGTCTACGACGGTCACCCTGGCGGCGCCGGATTTGCCGAGCGCGGCTTTGAAAAGGCCAAGGTGTGGCTTACAGCAACACGGGAGGCCATCAAGGCCTGCGAATGCGAAGCCGGCTGCCCGTCCTGTGTGCAGTCGCCCAAATGCGGCAACAAGAACAACCCACTGGACAAGGCAGCCGCCATCACACTTCTGGATGTCCTCTTGAAAGACGCCATCTAGCTGCAACGGCTCCAAGCAACCCTGCGGCCCAGTCCGTTACTTGGCTAAGGAGGCGGCCCAGCGCGTGCCCTGCCTGTAGCCGTGCCGAAGAGGAACGGTTGTTCCAACTCGGTGGCGAGCTCCACGACGTCGCCCCCGACGACGTCGCAGGCAGTCAGTGTGGCACCCTGCTGTCCTGCAACGCTGGCCGCCACAGCACAGGGCTCACCCGAGGCTATTCCACGCGCTGCATCCGCCGCCGCGAGAGCTGCCAGATCTGCTGCCGACGCAGCCCGCGACGCCATGACCCCCGCTTGGGCAAGAAGCAGCAGCCCGCCAAGCAATGCCAGGACTGCGAACCCCAGTGACAGCGCCAGGACTGTGCCGGATCCTAGCTCAGGGTGTGACGCTACAGGAAGACCCTTCAGCGTTCGCCGCCATAGGCACCGCACCCTCACAAGGGAATCCATGGGTTCGCCGCAACCCGTAAGGCGGTATCCCCCGGTGGCATGTTCCACGGTGATGCCACTTGCGTTGCCCCGCCCACCAAGGCTCCCGGCATGTCACTCACGTCGCTCCAACCAGATGCCCCGGGTGTTTCACCGCGGACCGACGCCGAAGCTGTGAGAGTCCATGGGATCAGTGAACCCAACGAGCCTGCTACCGCCGCGGAGGCTGTCACAGTCACCCAATCGCCGTCGCTTGCCACCCCCGCAGTTGCCCCCTCGCCCGCCATGCGCCTGACGATGCCCTGCACTTCGCCAGTACTCTCGCCCCGAGCAAGACCGCGAGCACCCGCCCTGGCCGCCTCCTCCAAACGAAGCTGAGTTATCCCCGCTGCACCGGCCGCCAGCAAGAAGGCGAACAGCAAAATCACCGCTGGCAGGGCAACTGCGAACTCAGCTGTTACGGCACCACGTTCCTTCTGCCTTGCGGGCATTTTGATGGGGAGCGACGCCAGCGTGATGGGCAGAGGCACCGCCTCGATTGGGAGAGGTACCGGCCTGATTAGGAGAGGTACTGGCGAGGTCATGGCAAGGACAACGCGGTGCGAACCAGATTGAGCAGGAATCCTCGAACTTCCTCGCTCCGCAGGATAACCACCAGCAGACCTGCCAGGCCCACGGCCGCGAGCGTTGCTATGGCGTATTCCGCTGTTGCCATGCCGCCTTCGGAGCCCATGAGCGGGGTTCGCCTGAGGCTCGTCTGCCTGAGAGGGGTCCGCCTGAGGGTGGTTTGGCTGAAAGTGCCCTGCCGGGGAGGGGCCTGCTTGGGGCTGCTCGGCTTCGAGCTGGCCTGCCGGCGGATCCCGCTGGGTGTACGACTGCGCAAGTAGTTGCTCAACTTGCTGGTCCAAGCTGTCCCAACCCGTTGGTTGTCCAACTGCTGGATTGCGGCCGGGGCGTGAGCTTCTGCTCGGTTAAACAGCTCGATCTCCAGCTGCTCCATCCCATGCTCTTCAATCCCGAACTGCACACCCGCCCGGTGGCCACTCTTGTGTTGTGGGGCCTCATCCTGGCCGCTGCTATGCCCGACGGATGCAAGACCGGCAGTATTTGCTGCGAGCGCACGCGATGCGTTCCGTCGGTCAGACCGCCGGGCGTGGAGGGTGCTGGAGGGAGTTTCCATAGTATGTTTCCTTTCAGAAAAGTCGGCAGATCTGCCGGTTGAAATCGACTCTTCCCTGACTCCGGCCGACCCTGAAGCCCCTGGTTCATCCAAGTGGATAAACCCACGCTGGGACTGGTTGTGGAGGAAAAGAGCGGCCTCTTTGCGGGAAAAGAGCGGCCTGTGTGGAGGAAGAGAGTGGCCAGCCCGGGAGAATAGACTGGCCGGTCTGGAGGAAGAGTCGGCTGCCGTGCATGTGCTGGTGCCCTACTTATCCAGCCGGAAGCATGGCGATGAGGACGGGGACGATTCCCAGACAAATGAAGGCCGGCAAGGAACAAAGGCCCAGGGGAACCACAAGCTTCACTCCCAGGGCGGCGGCTCGCTTCTCGGCGGCACGGAATTGCTCGCGGCGCTCCCTGGCCGCTTGGGCATAAAGAATCGAAGCCGAGGGCGCACCAGTCAATGCGGCGAAAGCCAGAGCGTCCTTCAAACGCGCTACTTCGGGCTGATGCTGGGTGGGGTTTCGCCAGGCAGCGTCCCAGTCCGCCCCCATGGCCAGCGCAGCGACGACGGGACGGAGATCCTGGCTGATTTTCGGTGTGGCGCTGTGGGAAATCAGTTCCAATGCCCGCCCTATCCCGGCACCTGCATCCAGCATGGAAGCTACGAGTTCGAGCATCATGGCCGTGTCCCGAAGCCCGTCCCCGGCAGTGGCGTTATCTGGCTGAAGGCCGGGATCGCTCTTGGAGTTATGGTCGTCCTTGGAGTTATGGGCCTCGGTCAAACTTGCGTGCAGCCGGTCTCGAAACCCTGCCGGTCTGGCGAATCCGACAAAGGCTGCCAGAGCCAGTACTCCCACCAGAGCCAACAATTGAATTCCCAACATCATGTGGCCCCTACCGCGGAAGCTACGAGTCGGGAGGACCATACACGCCCTGCCACGGTCAGCAGAAGGCCAACGATCAGAGTGGCCACACCGAGGAAGTTACCCAGCAGGATTCCCAAGGGGTCCACCCCCAGGGCCATCCCCAGCACCAAGCCAAGTACCGGTAGCCAGGACAACAGCCTGACCGTGGCTTTGGGTCCAGCGAGGGCAGTTTGACGTGCCGCTTCAGAATCTTCCTCCGCTTCGAGTTGCGCTGCGAACCGGGTGAGGAGCTCTGCGAGTGGACAGCCGCTGGTTTCGGCTACATCCAGGCATGCAGCCAATTCCATCCAGATGCGGCGTTCTGTGCTTCCTCGGCCGGGATAGACCTTCGCGGAGGTGTTGCGAATTGCTTGTGCTGGTGAATTTCCAACGGCCGAGGCTGCCCGCGCTGAGGCCAGCACCCTGACCGATTCCACTGAGATTTTTGGAGCGGGTTGGTGGCCTCTGCTCCTGGACTTGGCGCCCAGGCCAGGCCTGGAGCTATGGACGAGCCATAAGTCTTCCCAAAGCTGCAATTGTCCACGTCCTCCTCGCAAGAGGGCAGCGAGCTGCTGCACCAACACCACGAGGGACAAGGGTTCTATCTTTGCCCGCCACACCCGGCCCCACGGCCCTTTGTCCGCTCCTGATGTTGCATGCTCTTTCCCAACACCGATCCCACTCAGGGATGAGGGCTTGGCGAGTCTTGCCCGCATTCGCCGGCTGCCGGCCTGGGGCGGCTTGAGCTGGAGCCATACCGCCAGCGCCAGGGCTAGAACCAGGGTGGGGATCACGAGTCCAAGCCCATCACTGTGAGTACATCCGAGCCGACGGATAAGCCCTGCAAAGATCCGCCCGCCTCGGCGGATGATCCGGGAGAAAGCCGTAAATTCAGCTCAGCCCAAGCAGGTCCATGCACCAGGCCTTCGGGGCTCCATCGCAATGCGGTCACCACTCGTTGGCCATCCAAGGAGTCAGTCAGCACACCGATTGAGCCTACTTTCCGCCCCAGAGACGTCCGTTCCACATGAATCACAACGTCCAATGCACTTGAGACCTGCAACCGTACGGCCTCGGCGTTCAACCCTGCGAGCGCGCCGAGGGCTGTCAGCCGTGCCGGAACTGCTTCCGCCGTGTTGGCGTGGATTGTTCCTCCACCGCCTGTATGACCGGTATTGAGCGCGGTGAGCAACTCGCGGACCTCGGCACCCCGGCACTCCCCCACAATGAGCCGGTCCGGACGCATGCGCAGGGCTTGACGGACCAACTCGCCAAGGTCCAGCGCTCCACCTCCCTCAAGGTTTCCGTGGCGGGATTCAAGCGTGACCACATGAGGGTGGATCGGGTTGAGTTCAGCGGCATCTTCGATCAATACCAAGCGTTCGGACGGGTGGCACAGCCCGAGCATGGTGGACAGGAGCGTTGTTTTCCCTGATCCGGTGGCACCACTGACAAGGAAGCTCAGGCGCCGCTCCACAATCGCGCGGAGAAGAGTCTCGATGTGCTGATCGAACATGCCAGCTTCGCGCAATTCAGCCATTGTGAAGGTTTCTTCGCGTCGAATTCGAATCGATAACAGAGTCCCCGCAGTTGATATCGGCGCCAGAACTGCGTGCACGCGATAGCCGCCTTTGAGCCTGACGTCCACGCAGGGAGAGCCGTCGTCCAACCGGCGACCACCTGCCGAAACCAGCCTTGCGGCCAGCGCCCTGACCTGCTGTTCAGAATCGAAATGCACCGGGGACCGTTCCAGGCCCCGTCCCCGGTCGAGCCAGACTGATTCGGGGCCATTGACAAAGATATCTGTGACCGATGGATCGTGCGCAAGCTGTTGAAGGGGCCCTAGACCATTCAATTCCGCATTGATGGATTCCGCGGCTTCCAGTGCTCCCGACGTACCCAACAGTTTGCCGCTGGCCTGCACGGCGGCGGCCACAGTCGAGGGTGTTACCGGCCCATTCCCGGCGAGGACGGACTCCCGGACCGTTTCGAGAAGCACGGAGTCCAACCGACGGCTCTGGCTGCGGCGCCCTCCCGTGAATGGTGTCCGTGTCCGTGACCATCCCGGGATACTTTTCTCCGACCGGCTCATTCACCAGCGCCGTTCAAGTCCAGCACGCCCCGGGCGAAGCGATTCACGGACTTGCGACGGCCCAGCTCAAGGAGCCGGCCGAGCTCGGTCCCTGCGGCCGCTCCTCGAATCTCCGGAAGAATCCCCAAGAGTGGCAGTCCCAACGACTCGGCAATGAGTTGAGCATCAACCGCCGAAGGGCCACCGCCCCGGACCACCAACCCCGTGTCCAACGGTGGCAGCTCGTTGAGGATACGTGCCGCGGCAACAGCCGGTTTCAGGTGGGCTGTGGTCATCAACAGCATCTTCTCGCAGTCCCACGCAAAGGTTCGAAGGCATTCCTCACTGCGCCCAATGTCCACCACGACGAGTTCGAAACTTCGCCGCGCGGCATCCAGGACAGCGGCCACAGAACCGGCATCCGGCATGGTGAACGCTTCACGTGTACCCGGCCAAGACAGGAACGCGAAGCCACCGGCCACCGGCAGGGAGTCCCTGAATTGGACGGGATCGATGCTCCCCCGCGTTTCGGCGAAGTCCGGCCAGCGCAAGCCGGCCAGCTCTTGAACGGTGATTGCCAGTTCCAGGCCCCCACCCCAGGGATCCCCGTCCACCAGCATGGTGCTGATGCCGTGGCCCGCCGCTGCCTGGGCAAGCCAAATTGCTGTGGTGGAAGCTCCAGCCCCACCGCAGCCTCCAACAATCCCGATAACGAACCCGCCAGGTTCCGGCGAACCGGACACACTCAAGTACTCGGCCAACCAGTTTGCGGCCTCGGGAAGGACGGCTACGCGCTCTGCGCCCAAGGCAGCAGCAAGCCGCCACAAGCCGTCCCCCTCAACAGACCTGCCCAGTAAGACAGTGGGCGCCTGCCTTCGTGGCGGCAGCTCACGGATGTCGCTTCCCACCAGGACGACGTCGGCACCGTCCCAGCCGTGGATTGCCTCTCCGACGTCGGCGGCCAACTGGAGGCTGCCACCTGCCGCAGCAACAATCCTTCGCGCCTCCTCCTGAAGGTAGGCGTCGCCGGTGACGAGGAGGATATCGGCAGCTTCACGCGGCATCCACGAGTTGTCCGTGGTCTGCCCCAAAGGTTCGCTGCTGGACCGTCTGTGCCGAAGCTGTCGCTTGCTCATGAAGCCACTTTCCCGGCGTCGAAGCCTTGGACGTAAGCTCTCAAACGCCCCATGTGGAGAACCCAGCCCAACCAAGGAGTGTGGAGGAACAGTTGCTGTACTGCGACAGGGCAGAATGGACACATGTATTTGCTGCTCGCCGCCCATCCGGACGGCGCAGCCATACAAAGAGTTTCTCCGTCCGGGAAGGCCACCACCGACGCGCGCGTCGTCACACGAGGTGAGTTGCCCGGCGTCGTCCGTGAACTGGAAACCCAACGGCCCCGCTGGGTGTGGCATCGCGCGCAGGACTTCTACCCGGACCTCCTGGCGAACGGCGTGAAGCTGGAGCGCTGTCATGACCTAGCTCTCTGCGGAGCTATCCTGGCGCACTCCTCGTTCACGGCGCACACAGACTTCGCAAAGAACGCTGAAAAGCTCACGCAGGACGACGATTCAACGCCGCCGCGGGCACTCCAGCCTCCACCACCACCCGCCGATCAGGGCGCACTCTTCGAGGACTTCACCCCGAAGTCCAAGAGTCCGGGTCTCGCTGAACTGCGGGATGAGTTTGCTGCACAGCAGCATGCGATCGCCCAGGTCCCTGCAGAGGACCAACGGAAACAACGGCTGCAGTTGCTGCTCGCGGCCGAGTCCGCCTGTGCAATCGTTGCGGTGGAAATGCAACACGCCGGCGTTCCCTGGCGGGAAGAGGTGCACGAGCAGGTCCTTGGGGACGTGCTCGGCCCCCGTCCGCCACTTGGGCACAGGCCCCAGGCACTTGAGATGCTCTGCAACGAGCTGCGGGAGATCCTCAAATCACCAAGCCTGAACCCGGACTCGCCACAGGACCTGATGCGCGCCCTTCATCGGAACGGCATCGAAGTCAAAAGCACCCGGCAATGGGAGCTCCAGGAGTCCAAACACCCCGCGATCCAGCCACTGCTTGCGTACAAGAAGCTCTCCCGCCTGCACACCGCGAATGGTTGGGCCTGGCTGGATGCCTGGGTTCAGGACGGCAGGTTCCATCCTGAGTACGTGGTGGGAGGCGTGGTCTCCGGCAGGTGGGCCTCACGTGGCGGCGGTGCCCTGCAGATTCCCCGGAATATCCGCGCGGCAGTACAAGCGGACCCTGGCCACAAGCTCATCGTCGCCGACGCCTCCCAACTGGAACCCCGCGTCCTTGTAGCACTTGCCCAGGACACAAAAATGGCGGAGGCCGCACGCGACAAAGATCTTTACGCCGGGATAGCAGCACAAGGCTTCGGCGGGGATCGATCCAAGGCGAAGGTTGCGCTGCTCGGGGCCATTTACGGCGCCACCACCGGCGAATCGGGCAGGCTCATGCCGCAGTTGGCCCGCACGTATCCGCGAGCGGTGGGCTTCGTGGAGCAGGCAGCCAGGGAAGGCGAGGCAGGCCGGACCGTCACCACCCGATTGGGACGAAGCAGCCCACCACCGTCCCACGGCTGGTTGCGAAGCCAACAGTCCACCACGGCCGAGGAACAGCGGCGAGCCGACAACCTGGCGCGCTCCCGTGGCCGCTTCACTCGAAACTTCGTGGTTCAGGGTTCCGCCGCGGAATGGGCTTCCTGTTGGTTGGCGGAATTACGACGGCGGCTGCGGGCCTTGCATGCCGAAGGCTTACCCTCAGGGGAACTCGTCTTCTTCCTCCACGACGAAGTGATGGTCCATGCCCCGGATGAAGCCGTAGACGCCTGCATCCAGGCGATCGAGGAGTCCGCAAATGCAGCGAAAGAGCTTATGTTCGGCCAGATTCCAGTCGAATTCCCGGTGAGTGTCGCCGTCGTCGATTCTTACGACAAAGCGAAATAGGCACCTGCTTGTCCGCCCCGACTGTCCGGAGGAAACTGGCCACGTGGGCTCGGACGTGCGTGATTCCGTGGATTCGTACATCGCTTTCCAACTAGCAGAGCTGGAGGGCTGCTTGCCGCTGGTCGGCGCGGCTGACCAGGAGGCCGTCCACGGCGCACGGCTGGCGCTTCGGCGGCTCCGTTCTGTCCTTTCATGCTACGAATCCGTTCTCCCTGACGTCCCGGAGGCCGCGCGCCGGGATGTCCGGTGGCTGGCGCGCTCCCTCGGCGAAGCCCGCGATGCATATGTTCTGTCCCAACGTTTGACGCTGTGGCTGGACGCGTCAGAGGCCTGGTTGTCGCCGAACACACTCCATGAAGCCGTGAACGAGCTCCTGGCCAGCAGTAACGCAATGGCTATCCGGGTCGGGACCGGACGGAGATGGCAAGGAATCGTCAAGGCAACCCGGCAAGCCCTTCTTCCTGCAACTGCCGCTTTGGCGCCACGGGAAATTGACAACCATCCCAGCCTCCTCGAGGTGGCAGAACTCCTGCAGCCGCGTTGGGAGACGGTGCAGAAGAGTTTGGAAGCGGCGCAACGAAGCCTGGAAACGGACACCACGCAGGCTGACGAAGCAGGGCGCAACGACGTGCTCCATGACGCGCGAAAGGACATCAAAGTGTTGCGGTACTCCGTGGAGGCGGTGGCCCAAGTCCTGGGTGCGGCTGCCACGGCGATCATCCAACCATCGATGGTCCTGCAGCGCCTCCTGGGGGAACAACACGACAGCGTGACTGGCCAAACATGGATAAAGAGCCTTGCGGAGATGCCCGATGTGGAGTCCGTGGACGTCGAGGCCCTTCAAAGCATGGAACAGCGTCGGCTCGTCGAGACCGAAACCGACCTCCGGGCAGCACTGCTCAGTTCCCCTATCCCCGAGCCTCGCCGGATGCTGCTGGGTTGACCATTCACGCCGTTCGTCCCGGACGGGCATTCGCGGACGGGCAGCAGGCCGGACGTCAGCAGGCCGAAGTAGCCGGCGCCCCAGATTAGCTGCCGCCGTCAGAACAAGCCAGTCACATCCCGCAGTGTGATGGTGCATGACAATTCCTTGACCGGTACCCCAAAGTAACTTTCTTTCCCGGCGGCTTCTGGATACGTTCTCTAGGTGGGACCGGCACACCGGCCCACGACTGTTGCAAGGAAGCATCAAGGGGGACAGCACAAAAATGGCTGGCAGATTCGAAATTCTCAAAGACACCGACGGCTCGTACCGGTTTCGCCTTACCGCGGCGGACGGAACAGTTGTAGCGGAGTCACCAACGTTCAAACATCTCAAGGGCGTGGTGGACGGCATAAATGCAGTGCGTGAAAACGCCGCAACGGGGCTGATCGTGGACCGTTCGACGGCGAACCGCAGGGCCGCCTGAAAGGCACCTGCGGCGGAGCTGCTAGAGCTCGATCTCGTACAGCTTGTCCTGGTCCCAGGGGACCGTCCAGCCCAGTTCGTCGAACAACCCGCTGAGAACCATCCCGGTGAAGCCCCAGACCACCAGCCCATTAACGGTGAAACCCGGACTGGAGAAAGTGCGGCCGAAGCGGGAAATAGTGGCGGTTACCCGGTTGACGGGGTCCAGGAGATCGCGAACCGGCACCCGGAACACCTGGGCCGATTCGGCGTAGTCCACTACACGAACGGGCGACGGCGAGTCCCACCAGGCCAGTACGGGTGTCACCCGGAAATTGCTGCGGATCAGCCCCAGCTCCGGGATGACGCCCAGCACCTTGACACCGCTGACATCCAACCCGGTCTCTTCCACTGCCTCACGTAAGGCGGCAGACACCACGGAGTCATCCTCCGGATCCACACTTCCGCCCGGAAATGCTACTTGGCCGGGGTGATCGTCCAGGGTGTGAGCACGTTCAAGCAGGAGAACGTCGAGATCCGCTGGCGCAAAGGGCCGTCCGGATTCGGCCGGGACGTTGTCCAGCACGCCAAAGAGCATGAGCACGGCTGCGGCGCGATTGGTTTCAGGCGTGACGGGCAACTTCGCCCAGTGGGAAGAATGCTGCTGCTCGCCGGCCTCAAAACGGGCTACTAATTTGGCGAGGTCCTCGAACGCGGTCACCCGGGCCTCCTCTGCGATTCCATCCGGATCTCCGCCGCCCTGTGCGTCTCGGCCAGCAACTTCTCCAACAGTGCCTCATTGCCCGGCGCGAGCTCATACTTCAACAACTTCGCCGCCTTAACGGGGTCGGTCTCGCCGTCGCCGTAGCTGGGACAGAGGCTGGCAACCGGGCACGCTCCGCAGGCGGGTTTCTTAGCGTGGCATATCCTCCGGCCGTGGAAAACCACGCGGTGCGAAAGCATGGTCCAGTCCCGTGGTTCAAAGAGTTCAGCGACGTCGAATTCGATCTTCACCGGATCATCGGATGCCGTCCATCCGAACCGGCGGGCCAGCCTCCCGAAGTGCGTATCCACGGTAATTCCGGGGATACCAAAAGCGTTCCCAAGGACCACGTTGGCTGTTTTCCGCCCAACGCCAGGCAGCGTTACAAGATCCTCGAGGCGACCTGGAACCTCGCCGTCGTACTCGTCCACCAAGCGGGTGCTAAGAGCCAGGACGTTCCTGGCCTTTGCCCTGAAGAAACCAGTGGGCTGCAGGATCGATTCCAGCTCAGCAGGATCCGCTTCCGCCAGGGCACGGGCGTCCGGGTAGCGTGCGAACAGGATCTTGGTGACCTGGTTGACCAGTACATCGGTGGTCTGGGCTGAGAGGACTGTGGCCACCACAAGCTCAAACGGGTTCCGGAAATCCAGCTCGGCGTGAGCATAAGGGTATTTCTCAGCGAGGATCCTGTTGATCTTGCGTGCCCGGCGTTTCAAGGCCAGCACGGATCCAGCTTCAGCGATGGTCACAGCGTCCTTCTCAGCCGCGTTCGATGTTGCTGAGCTCCCGCAGGACCCCAACCTTGCCGTCGGTGTCCTGAACCAGGAATTCGTCGCCACGATCCTCGAGGGCCAGAACCCAACCGCCAGGCTCAATGGTGAAGGCCGGAGCGCCTGTCCGTTCGTCATAGGCAGTTCGGGGCTGGGCTACGGCAAACCAGAAGGCTTCATAGGCAGGAGAATCTTCCGAACGGCTGGACGGGTCCACAGTGGCGCCAATGGAGTCGCTCACAGAACGGGTGTCGGGGGACACGATGGGCGTGGCCATGGTGGCAGCCCATGCGCGCTCATTAGGTGGCGTCTGGGCGGCGGGCTGCTGGGGGGCGGGCTGCTGGGCGGCGGGCTGCTGGGGGGCGGGCTGCTGGGCGGCGGGCTGCTGGGCGTGCTGGGTGGTGGCCGGAGCTTGCGACTGCGGTTCTGCCGGGTTGCCCACTACAACGTCGGGCTCGGCTGGTGAAGGCTCTGCTGGCGAAGCCTGAGCTGGCGACCCGGATGCAGCCGGGGTGACGGCGGGGGCCGCAGCGGTGGGCGAGGGACCAGTGGCGGGCGAGGGACCGGCGGCGGGGGCGGCAGCTTGGGGTTCCGCAGGAGGCGTGGAATCCGCCGAATGCACGACGGAGGGCCCACCAGTTGGGGCCGGAGCAACGGGTCCGGATGTGGCTGGCGGAACGTAGGGGCTTGCGCCGGCTGGCGGAGCATAGGGATGGGCGCCAGCGGAGCCCGCACCCTGTGGCTGATACCCGGAGGTCTGGAATCCCGGAGTCGAGGCGCCGCTGGCTGGCTTCGGTGCTTTGGGTTCCTTGGGAGGCTTCGGGGCAGCGGGTTTACGGGTGGGAATCGCGGCCTGGCGAGCAACGATGTGGGCCGGCGTTTCAGCGCGGCCCTTGAAATCAGCCGACAGGAAGGGCACATGCGGGGCCAGAACGGTGGCTACCAGCAAGCCCACGGAACCCACCAGGCCCAGCAGGACACTGCCGTTGAAGGAATCAGCGATCGTCAGGAAGAACAGCGGCACCGCGAATGCAGCCGTCACGGAAGCGAACTGGTCAATCGACAGCGAGCCGACGCGGACAATGGTCCCGGGCTGCAGTCGGCGGGCAACGAAAAGCGCCACAACCACCACCGGCAGGATGATTCCCAGAAGAAGGAAGAACAGGTTGTCCAGGTTCCACAGGTTGTAACGGCCCCCAAACATCGGCAGCAGTGAGGCGATGAACATCAGGAGTACAGAACCGAAAACCGTGAGGTCACGAATGGTGAAAGGGCCGGCAACAGCCTCGTATTTGGTGGGTGCGCCTGAGGCGGACTTCGCAGCTGTGGTGGTGCCGGCGTCGTTCGCCTTTCCAGCCGCGGTGTCCGGTCCCGTCGGGTGTGAGTCGTGCGGGCCTGGGCTCAGCTGGTTCATCTATTTCTCCTTCGTACGGCGGCACCTTGGACAGTCCGGACCGGTATTTTCCGCAGGTTTCCGCGGAAAACCGGGCACACCTGACGATGCGTCCCAAGACTTATTCAGCCTATGCCACGCCACTGACACTCTTCTAGCTGAAATCGGTCACGCTGCTCCGTCCACAGGGAACTCCAAGGTTCCTTACAGTCAACGAATGCCAAGTGTCGTCATGTAAGCGGTTCCTGACAACCAAAGCAGCCATTCGTCGCCGAATCCGTACCGCTCGCTGAGCCATTTGTGACCACGCACACGTAGGACCTCCCAAAGCGATAATGTTGAAGGCGGACAATACTCTGCGGACCCTCCGCGGGACGCACTACGACGGCTCACGCCTGGAGTGCGGACTCAGCCGGCGGCGTCCGCGCAGCAAAGATCGATGAATGATGAGGTTCACCATGTCCCAGGACACCACCGGATCCACGACCACCGCTGCAGCGTCGACGCCGCAGAACGGTCGGGCACCACACGTCGAGGCTCTCGAGAATTTGCTCCACGAGAACCGTAAGTTCCCGCCATCACCTGAGTTTGCCGCGAACGCCGTGGCTACCGCCGATGAATATAAAGAGGCCGAAGCGGACCGTCCCGCGTTTTGGGCGAAGCAAGCCCGCGAGCTGCTCAGCTGGGACAAAGACTTCACGCAAGCCCTGGATTGGTCGGATCCGCCGTTCGCCAAGTGGTTCGTCGGTGGCGAAGTCAACGCTGCGTACAACGCTCTGGACCGGCACGTGGAGAACGGTTTGGGCGACCGCGTTGCCATCTACTTCGAGGGCGAGCCGGGAGACACCCGCACGTACACGTATACGGAGCTGACCGAGGAGGTCAAGAAGGCTGCGAACGCGTTCGAAGCCCTTGGCGTGGCAAAGGGAGACCGCGTGGCGGTGTACCTGCCGATGATTCCCGAGGCCGTCATCACGCTCCTCGCCTGCGCCAGAATCGGTGCTGTGCACTCGGTAGTGTTCGGTGGCTTCTCGGCCGACGCGCTCCGTTCCCGCATCGAGGACGCCGAGGCCAAGCTCGTGGTCACCGCCGACGGCACCTACCGCCGCGGCAAGCCCAGCCCCCTCAAGCCGGCCGTGGACGAAGCCCTCGCCAAAGAAGGACACACCGTCGAAAAGGTGGTTGTCGTCAAGCGCAACGGCGAGGACGTCAACTGGGTTGAGGGTCGCGACCTCTGGTGGAGCGAGACGGTAGATGCCGCCTCAACTGAGCACACCGCCGTCGGGCATGACTCCGAGCATCCGCTGTTCATCCTTTACACCTCCGGGACCACGGGCAAGCCCAAGGGCATCCTGCACACCACCGGCGGGTACCTCACCCAGACCGCGTACACGCACAAAGTGGTCTTTGACCTGCACCCGGAAACGGACGTGTACTGGTGCACGGCCGACGTCGGATGGGTCACCGGCCACTCCTACGTCGCCTATGCGCCGCTGATCAACGGCGCCAGCCAGGTCATGTACGAAGGCACCCCGGATTCCCCGCACCAAGGCCGTTGGTGGGAACTGGTGGAGAAGTACAAGGTCTCCATCCTCTACACCGCCCCCACCGCGATCCGCACCTTCATGAAATGGGGACGTGAGATCCCGGGCAAATACGATCTGTCCTCCATCCGCGTCCTGGGCTCCGTGGGTGAACCCATCAACCCCGAAGCATGGATGTGGTACCGCGACGTCATCGGCGGCAACGCCGGCAAGAACGGCGAACGCAAGGAAAACCCCGCACCGATCGTGGACACCTGGTGGCAGACCGAAACCGGGGCGCAGATGATCGCACCCCTGCCCGGCGTCACGGCCACCAAGCCCGGTTCGGCGCAGGTACCGCTGCCCGGCATCGCCGTGGACGTCGTGGACGAGAACGGCCAGTCCGTGGCCAACGGTGAAGGCGGCTACCTCGTGGTCCGCGAACCCTGGCCCTCCATGCTGCGCGGTATCTGGGGAGACCCGGAACGGTTCAAGGACACCTACTGGTCCCGGTTCGAGTCCATGTACTTCGCCGGGGACGGTGCCAAAAAAGACGAAGACGGTGATGTCTGGCTCCTGGGCCGCGTGGACGACGTCATGAACATCTCCGGCCACCGCCTCTCCACCACCGAAATCGAATCCGCCCTCGTCTCCCACCCCTCAGTGGCCGAAGCAGCCGTCGTCGGCGCCACCGACGAAACCACCGGACAAGCCATCGTCGCGTTCGTCATCCTCCGCGGTGACGCCGCAAACAACGGTGAAGAAACAATCCTGGAACTGCGGAACCACGTCGGCAAGGAAATCGGCCCCATCGCCAAACCGAAACAACTGCTCATCGTTCCGGAACTACCCAAAACACGCTCCGGCAAAATCGTCCGCCGCCTCCTCAAAGACATCGCAGAAGGCCGCGACACCGGCGACGCCACCACCCTCGCCGACCCCGGCATCATGAAACAAATCGCCGAATCCCTCAGGAAATAGCAATCACGACGGCGCCGCTCCCCTCCCAAGGTGAGCGGCGCCGTCGTGTGTCCAAAAGGATCGTGACGGCGCCGGGACTGCATTTGCCACCCGGGAGCACCACTGCGTCCTAGACTGGAGCCAGTATCAGCCTCATGTTTGATGAGGCTCTCCAGAAAGGCCTTGATGCTTCAGGCAGCACGCCACTCCGCCATCATCGATGCCGTCCAGCGCGAGCGCGTTGTACGGGTATCGGACCTCGCCCAATTGCTGGGCGTCTCCCCCATGACCGTCCGGCGCGATATCGAAGCCCTCGAAGAAACCGGCCGCGTGGAGCGTATCCACGGCGGGGCAAAGCTTCCCGGCGATGCCAGCACCCACGAGCCTGGCTTTGAGCTCAAGTCCACGCAGCTGACCGCGGAAAAGCATGCCATTGCGGTCGAGGCTGCCTCGCTCGTCCATGAAGGCATGGCGATCGGGCTCAGTGCAGGAACCACCACGTGGGCGCTGGCGCAGGAGCTCGTCCATGGTCCCCGAATCACCGTTGTCACCAACTCCGTGCGGATTGCCGACCTCTTCCATCACGGGTCTTCGTCGGGGCCGGCCCGGTTCGGCTCCACCGTGATCCTGATTGGTGGCGAGCGCACGCCGTCGGACGCTTTGGTGGGGCCAATCGCGACGTCCTCGCTCAAGCAGCTTCATCTGGACGTCCTGTTCCTGGGTGTCCATGGCATGGATGCACAGGCGGGTTTCACCACCCCCAATCTGCTCGAGGCCGAAACGGACCGGGCGTTCATGGCATCAGCCCGCACCACTGTGGTGCTGGCCGACTACAGCAAATGGGGTGTGGTGGGCATAGCATCCATTGCCCAGCTGGAGGAAGCCGACGAGCTCATCACGGACTCGAACCTGGGCGAGGATGCTCGCCGCGTACTCGCCGAGAATGTTGCGAAGCTGAGAATCGCGGACGTCCAGGCCAAGTAGGCTCTCATACTGCGGGTGGAGGCCTGTGCGCAGAGTTCAGCCGCCGGACTGACGCCTTGGCATGGGCCCGGCAGCGAAGCTGGATCCATGAACGCCATACTCCATGCCCAGCACCTCACCAAGCACTATCCCGGCAGCGTCGCGCTGGATCACGTGGACTTCGCCGCAAATCCAGGTGAATCCATTGCCATCATCGGGCCGTCGGGTTCCGGTAAGACCACCCTTCTGCACTGCCTCGCCGGAATTTTGAGGCCCGACGCCGGTACAGTCACCTTGAGCTCGGCGGCAGGTCCGATCCGCTTGGATTCCCTCGGAGATGGGGCGCTTTCCCGTCTCCGCCGGGAGGAATTCGGTTTCGTTTTCCAGCAGGGCATGCTGCTGCCGGAACTGACTGCCGTTGAGAACGTGGCCTTGGCGCTGATGCTGAACGGCACCGATCGGACCACCTCCGAGGCCCGTGCCGCCGAGTGGCTGGCGGCCCTTGGCCTGGCCGGCATGGAACAGCGCAGGCTCGGCGAATTGTCTGGCGGGCAGGTCCAGCGGGTGGCCATCGCCAGGGCCCAGGTCACCGGGGCACGCATCGTCTTTGCGGACGAACCCACAGGCGCTCTTGACTCTGCTACCTCCAATGAAGTCCTTGACGTGTTGCTTCACTCCGTTGCAGCCAATGGTCGGACACTGCTGGTGGTTACGCACGATCCCAACGTGGCTGCACGCTGCCAACGCGTGGTGGAGCTGCGTGACGGCCGAATCGTGGCGGACACCGGCAGTGCCGCCACTACCAATTTCAAGGGTGCGTTCAATGTCTAGCCTTGCCCTGGCCCTACGCCTCACCCCCTACCTCTCCCGAAGCAGGAGCCTTCGTCAAACCGGGCTGCACCAAACCAAACGGCGCGACGCCGGGTTGCCAATTCTCGCGTTCGGCACGGTCACGGCGCTCCTGCTGACGGTGGCTGGCGGTTCCCAAGTCTTTTGGTCCTGGTCTGATGACATCGCAGGCACCTACCAGGCGCTGGCCGTCGTCGCGATGGTTTTGCTCGTCATACCGCTGCTGACGCTCGGTGCCTCGGCAGCGCGACTCGCCGCCCGCCGTCGTGATGACCGCCTGGCGTCCCTTCGCCTCCTGGGGGCCAGTAGAGCGACGGTCGTGTGGATGACGGTCATAGAGTCAACAGTCCTGGCGACAATCGGCGCGCTGGCCGGTGCCGGGCTGTATGCCTGCACGGCACCGTTTCTAGGGTTGATCCAGTTCCGGGGACTAGCGATAGGCGGCCATGCATGGTTGTCCGTGCCATCAATTCTCGGATGCATCCTCGCTGTCTGCGTCCTTGCCGCTGCGAGTGCTGCGCTTGGCCTCCGCAAGGTGGTGCTGACGCCGCTGGGAGTGCGGACCAGTCAAACGGCCGACGGCGTCCACTGGGTTCGCGGCCTCATTGCGGCCGTGGTGGTGGTCTTCGGAGTAATGGCCATGGGCATGCTGAGCAGCTTTGGCGCGTTTATCGTGATTATCGCCGTGATGGGCGGCTGCTTCGGACTGGCGCTGCTGGCACTGAACCTGATGGGGCCGTGGGTCCTGCGGCTTCAGGCGTCATCGCAGCTCAAGAGGGCAAAGCGGCCCGAGCAACTGCTCGCTGCACGGACAGTCCTGGAAAGTCCCAAGGAATCGTGGCGACAAGTTGGGGGCGTCGCGATGACCAGTTTTGTGGGAGTGTTCGTGGGCGTCGGCATGGCGGTAGCGGACACGATGGGCGGCAGCGCGTCGGATGAAACCACGCTGCTCGTGAGCGATATCAACACCGGCGTAATGATCACCCTGCTGGGCTCGTTCCTGATGGTGGCTTGTTCCGCCGGCGTAAACCAAGCCGCCGCCGTGCTCGACCATGCTTCGACCCTCGTGGCCTTGGACCGGGTAGGGATGCCGCAGAAACTCATGGTGGCTGCGCGGGTCAAGGCGGTGATGTCGCCGTTGCTCCTGGTGGCAGGTATCTCTGCGGCAGCAGCAGCAGCGTTGGTTCTGCCACTGGCGGGTCCAGCCTTGTTGACCCGGCCCGTCGTGTTCCTGACCGTCGGGGGAGTTTTTGCGGCCGGTTTCCTGTTGGTCCGGCTCGCCCTGGCCGCGGGCACGGCCCAGATCAGCCAGGTGCTCGCCCGGCCCGAGCGCTACGCCAGCATGGACTCGTAAACCCCCGGATGCTCTCTCACATCGTGGCCTTTTTGACGGATGTTCTCTCACATAAATGGAGGATGTGAGAGAGCATCGGCAGTCAAACCGTCGGGATGTGAGAGAACGTTGGAAGGCTCACTTGCAGCCGCACGACTGGCGCACGATCAACTCCGTGGGCAGGATCCTGTGCTGCAGCGCCTCGCCCCGGCCCTCGCCCACGAGTGCCCGAACAGCCGCTTCAGCCATCTCCTCCACAGGTTGCGCCACGGTGGTCAACGCCGGCCAACTGTATTCGGAATCGAGGGAACCGTCGAAGGACACCAGGGCCATGTCGTCGGGAACGTTCAGGCCCGCCTCGTGGAGGGCGCGGAGAATTCCGATCGCCTGCATGTCGTTGCTGGCGAAGATTGCCGTAGGTCGGTTGGCCATGGCGAGGAAACGCTTGCCTACCTCGTAACCTCCCGGCCTGCTGAACTCCCCATGAAGCATGGGGCCATCCGGCAGTCCTGCCTCGCGCAAAGTTCTAAGCCAGCCCACTTCACGTCCGTCGAGCTGGTTGCCTGTGTTGGTTCCGATGGCGAGGCCAATGTTTGTGTGGCCGTGGCCTATGAGGTGCTCGACGGCGGCCCGGGCGCCTGCTTCGAGGTCCACACCTACACTGGTGAACCCTGGCGGCGAGCCAGCATTGTTCAGCAGCACCGACGGGATTTCCGACGCTTCCAGGTCGGTCAGATCGGGATCGAACACGCAGCTCGCCAGGAACACTCCGTCCACTTGCCGTGCGGCAAGGTTGCGGATGTTTTGCCGCTCTTTGGCCAAGCTGCCGCCCGAGTTGGTGAKCACCATGCCGTAGCCAAGTTCTGCCGCAGCATCTTCAACGGCATGGGCGAGCTGCGAGAAAAAGGGGTTGGTATTGTCCGGAACAATCACGCCGACAGTTTCGCTTGACCCGAGCTTCAGAGCCCGGGCCGCAGCGTTGGGACGGTAGCCGAGGATGCGGATGGCGTCGCGCACTTTGGCTTCCGTCGCCGGGGCCACGTTCTTGGGCCCGCCGTTCACAACGTAACTCACGACGGCGGTACTCACCCCGGCGTACCGGGCCACGTCCTTGCGTGTAACCGGTCCGCGCGGGGTTTGTACTGCCGAAGTTGTCATGACGTAAATGCTAGCTACAAGGAGGGAGCGTCGCCGAAGTCCCGGATGGGAAGGCGTTCGCCGCCACGGAGGGCAGATTCGTGGGCTACGATTCCGGGCAAGGTGAAGCGGGCCGCGACCCAGGCGTTGACCGGCGGAAGCGTTCGGTTGTTGACCGCCGTGACAAAGTCATCCACGAGGAACTGGTGGCTGCCTTCGTGTCCGTTGGGCGCTCCGAGGAATTCCTCGGGCAGCCGTGATTGATCGTGGACCGGCGCCAGCCCGGAAATGAAGGCATCCCGGAGCTCCGGGGCCACGTCAGCCAACGATGGATCATCGGCTGACATCGTGGGCTTCGTCTCGACTTGTCCCGAGACGTCTTCCACCTTCGTTTTGTCCTGCCACACGGTGGTGGTTGCCAGCTGCTCGAAACTGGCTTCGGTGCCAAAGAAGCGGAAGCGGGATTCGCGGAGATGGGATGGATAGCCCACCCGGCGCATCTCATTGGTGCGCATCGCACCGCCGTCGTTCATTTCGAACAAGGCCGTAGCATTCGAGAAATCGTTGGCGAACATACTGACGTCTTTATCGAAGACGCCATCTCCGCGGTCGTCCTTGACCCCGATGCAACTGACGCTGACAGCGTGCGCCGGTACTGCGCCGAGGACCCCGCCGATAGCGTGCGTGGGATACAGCATGGGCGGATAGCTGGCGGTTTCCTTCCACCGTTCGCCACCGCTGTACTGGTAGGCCTCGTAGAAACCCAGGTCCATGTCATGGACGTAATCGCCTTCGGTGTAGAAGATCCGGCCAAACTTTCCGGCCGCGTGCTGTTGCCTGGCGAAGACTGTTGCGGGGTTGTAGTAGCTGGTCTCCCCCATGGCGTAAACGAGCTTGGTTTCGCGGACTGCCTGGATGATGCGCTCGATTTCCGCTTCGGAGATCGCCATCGGGACGGCTGAGTAGACGTGCTTGCCAGCGCGTAGTGCGCGCTCGACGAGGGGTCCGTGAGTCCACCGTTGCGTGAAGATGGCGACAGCATCGACGTCGGACTCCAGGAGTTCCTCAAAACTTCCCAACACACCATCAAGTCCCCAGCGTTCCTGGGCCGCTGCGGCACGCTCGGGTAGTTCATCCACCACGTAAACGGCATTGACGCCGGGGTGGAGCTTGAAGAGGTGCGCGAACTGGCTGCCGAACTGCCCGACACCTAGAACACCGATCGAAAACGTCATCGTTTGCCTTCCTGAAGCTGACTTGGCAGCAGTTGTAGTGGCCCCTCACTGGGCTCGCTTGAGTCTTTCACTGTGATCTACACGAGTCAACAAATTGGACATAAACGAACAAATATTCCCAAAAAGCTTGCATCGTTCTGATCTACTCGTGTAGATTCTATCCCAGTTGTTACCCACATCACAGTCAGGAAAGGGTCGACGATGACCACGCTAACCAAGCAACCGGGCAACGCCTCACGGCGGTCAGCAAGGAATCTCCTGGGCCGGCAACCCCGCAAGCTGCAACCTGCCAAACGCAGCATGACAAGCCGCCTTGGTGACCTGAAGATCGCACTCTTCTTCATCTTCCCCGCCGTGATCGGCTTCGTGGCGTTCTTTCTGATCCCCACAATCCGCGGCATCTACCTCAGCTTCACTGAGTACAGCATCCTCGGCGAACCCACCTGGATTGGACTGGGAAACTACACGGCAATCTTCGGCGATGAACTGTTCTGGAACGCCATGGGAGTGACAATCCAGTACGTTGTCCTGAACATCGGCTTCCAGACGGTAATCGCGCTGGGACTCGCACTCCTGATGCACCGGGTGGCCAAATCCACGTTCATCCGGGGCGCACTCCTGCTGCCCTTCCTGGTGGCCAACGTCATTGTCGCCCTGCTGTGGTTCTGGATGCTGGACTACCAGCTGGGCATCGTCAACGAGGTCATGAGCTGGGTGGGCCTCCCCCGCGTCGCCTTCTTCGGCAGTGAGCAATGGGCGATTCCCACGATCGCTTTCGTGAACGTATGGCGCCACATGGGCTACACGGCCCTGCTGATCTTCGCCGGCCTCCAGTCCATCCCGAACCATCTGTATGAGGTAGCAAACCTCGACGGCGCGTCCCCGGCCCGGACGTTCTGGAGCGTCACCATGCCGCTGCTCCGCCCGGTTTTGGTACTCGTGCTGGTGGTCACCGTGATCGGTTCCTTCCAGGTCTTTGACACTGTTGCGGTCACAACCAACGGTGGACCCGTCAACGCCTCGCGCGTGATCCAGATGTACATCTACCAAAAAGCCTTCGGCGAATCCGATTTCGGCTACGCCTCCGCATTGTCCGTGATCCTGTTCGTCATTCTCGCCCTGGTGGCCTTCGTGCAAATGAAGTTCCTCAAGGGCAACGAATCGGACCTGGACTAAGCCGGATTTGGAATTGGAATAAGGAGAGCCGCCATGACTACTTCAACCGCACCTCGTAAGAATGTCTCCAGCCAGAACCCACCACGCACCACTTCGTCCCCAAAAAAGCCCATTAATTGGCGCCGGGTTGGCGCCTGGGTGCTGGTCGGCGTCGCCGTCGCCGTAACGATTGCCCCGTTCCTGTGGATGCTGCGGACGGCGCTGTCCAGCAACAGCGCGTTGGCTTCCAACGCCGGAAACCTCCTGCCGGCCGACTTCAGCTGGGGCGCCTTCAAGCGCGTCCTCGGGCTGCAAACCACCGAAGAGGCGATCGCCGATGGCGGCTCCGGTGCCGCCATCAACTTCTGGCTGTACCTGCAAAACTCCATCATTTTCGCTACCGTCACGACAGCCGGCCAGGTGTTCTTCAGCGCCATGGCCGCATACGCCTTCGCCCGATTGCGCTGGCCTGGCAGGAACAAAGTGTTCGCCGTGTTCCTGACCACCATGATGGTTCCGCCGATCTTCACGGCGCTGCCCAACTTCCTCATGATCAAGAACCTCGGGCTGCTCAACACCATGGCCGGGATGTCCCTGCCATTCCTGTTCATGACCCCCTTCGCCATCTTCTTCCTGCGCCAGTTCTTCCTCAGCATGTCCCGCGAGGTTGAGGAAGCGGCAATGCTCGACGGCGCCAAGCACCTGCGCATCTTCTTCCAGATTGTGCTTCCGAACGCCGCCGCCCCCATCGCCACCCTGGCGCTGCTGACCTTCATCGGGCAGTGGAACGAATACTTCTGGCCGTTGCTGGTGGGCCAGGACGAGAGCGTCCGGGTGCTCACCGTAGGCCTCAGCGTCTTCAAATCGCAGTCCCCGCAAGGTGCCCTCGACTGGTCCGGGCTCATGGCCGGAACTCTCGTCGCCGCGCTGCCCATCTTCCTTCTCTTCATCGCCTTCGGCAAGAAGGTCGTCAACTCCATCGGATTCTCCGGAATCAAGTAACCCGCACTCCCCAACGAAAGGTTCGTCATGAAGAAAACCCTCGGCGTCGCCGCTGCTGCCGCCGCCATCGCCCTGACAATGTCCGCCTGTGGCGGCTCCGCCCCTGCTTCCTCCGAGGCCAAGGGAGAAATCAACTACTGGCTCTGGGACGCCAACCAGCTCCCCGCGTACCAACAGTGCGCCAATGATTTCACCAAGGCCAACCCGGATATCAAGGTCAAGATCACCCAGCGCGGCTGGGACGACTACTGGACCACATTGACCAACGGTTTCGTCGCAGGAACAGCGCCGGACGTTTTCACGGACCACCTGTCCAAGTACCCGGAGTACGCCGCGAAGAAGCAGCTTCTGCCCCTCGATGACGCTGTGGCAAAAGACGGAATCAAGCTTGATGCCTACACCAAGGGCCTCCCGGAGCTGTGGGTGGGCCAGGACGGCAAGCGCTATGGCCTGCCGAAGGACTGGGACACCGTAGGCCTGTTCTACAACAAGGCAATGACTGACGCGGCAGGGATCACCGCGGAGCAGATGGCCAACCTTGATTGGAACCCCAAGGACGGCGGCAGCTACGAAAAGACGATCGCGCACTTGACCGTGGACAAGAACGGCAAGCGCGGAGATGAAGCCGGTTTCGACAAGAACAACGTAGCGACCTACGGATTGGGCTTGACCGGCAGCGGCTCGGGCCAAGGCCAGACGGAGTGGAGCTTCCTCACTGCAACCACCGGCTGGACCGCCACCGACAAGAACCCGTGGGGCAGCAAGTTCAACTACGACGACCCCCGCTTCCAGGAAACCATCGCCTGGTGGGCCGGCCTGGTGGACAAGGGCTACATGCCCAAGCTTGAAACCACTGTTGGAGCCAGCATGCCGGACAGCTTCGGTGCTGGAAAGGCCGCGATCAACAGCAACGGTGACTGGTTGATCGGCCAGTACAAGACCTACAAGGGCATCGAGACCGCCTTTGCCCCGACGCCCAAGGGCCCCAGTGGTCAGCGTGCCAGCATGTTCAATGGCTTGGCTGACTCCATTTGGGCCGGCACCAAGAACCCTGCCGCCAGCGTGAAGTGGGTGGAGTACCTCGGCTCGGCTGCTTGCCAGGACGTCGTAGCCAGCAAGGCAGTGGTCTTCCCGGCCATCACCAGTTCTTCCGAGATTGCCGCCAAGGCCTTCGCCGACAAGGGCACTGACGTTTCCGCCTTCACCACACACGTGAAGGAAGGCACCACGTTCCTGTTCCCGATCGCGGACAAGGCCGCAAAGGTGGATGGCATCATGAAGCCGGCCATGGATGCCGTGCTCTCCGGCAAGAAGCCTGCGTCTTCATTGACTGAAGCCAACAACCAGGTCAACGCCCTCTTCAAGTAAAACTTCCCGTTGTGAGGCCTGCTCTGCGCGCCTTCGTGCCCATTTGCACCGCAGAGTGGGCCTCACACAATCTTTTTGAAAGCGACTCACACCCATGCACCCGCTCCATCTCCGTTCCGCCGGTACCAGCCTGGTGATAAGTACTCACCGAGGAGAGGCCGAAATCTCCCACTGGGGAGCAGACCTGGGCGACGCCCTTCCGGACCTTTCCATCCTCAATGAGCCCATCCCTCCTTCCTCGATCGATGCCAACGTACCGGCCGGACTCCTCCCCCAGGCCTCCTCCTCATGGCAGGGCCGAACAGGGTTGCGGGGACACCGGTTTACCGATGGCGTGCCCGGCTACGACTTCTCTGTACGCCTGCGAGTGGTGAGCGCGACCGCGAACGGGTCGTCAGCGTCGATCGTTCAGTCAGATCCCGACGCCGGCATCACGGTCACGAGCAACCTCACCTTGCACCCCGGTGGCCTTTTGGAACTGCGGCACACAGTCACCAACGACGGCACGTCGCCTTTCCAGGTGGACGAATTGGCGACGATGCTCCCGGTGGCGCCGGACGCCGTCGAGCTTTTGGACCTTACTGGCCGTTGGTGCCGCGAACGGCACCCGCAACGCAGGGCCATTCAGCAAGGAACCTGGGTCCGCACTGGCCGGCACGGCCGTACAGGACACGATTCCTCACTGCTGCTTGCGGCCGGAACCGCCGGCTTCGGCAACCGACACGGCAAAGTCTGGGCCACACACTTGGCGTGGAGTGGAAACCACGAGCAATTCGCTGACAACGTGGCCGATGGCCGCACCATGATCGGCGGTTCCGAACTCCTGGGCCCCTCCGAAGTCGTGCTGCAATCCGGCGAAAGCTACACCACACCAGCATTGTTTGCCGCATACTCCGATCGGGGCTTGGACGGAATCAGTGAAGCCTTCTACAGCTGGTTCCGGTCCCGCCCGCACCACGTGGATGTCGCTGGCAAGCCAAGGCCAGTTGTCCTCAACACGTGGGAAGCCGTGTACTTCGATCACAACCTGGAGACGTTGATTGAGCTGGCCGAGTCCGCCGCGGACCTGGGCGTTGAGCGGTTCGTGCTCGACGACGGGTGGTTCCGCGGACGCCGGGACGACCACGCAGGCCTCGGTGACTGGTACGTCGATGAGACCATCTGGCCTTCAGGCCTGACGCCCCTGATTGATGCGGTGACTTCCCACGGAATGGAGTTTGGCCTCTGGGTTGAGCCGGAGATGGTGAACATTGATTCGGACATCGCCCGCGCCCACCCTGAGTGGATCGTTGGACCATCCGCCCTGTCCTTCAAGGACGGTGGCCGGCTGCCGCTTGAATGGCGACACCAGCACATCATCGACCTCGTCAACCCCGAGGCGTGGCAGTACATTTTCGACCGGATTGATGGCCTGCTGCGGGAAAACAACATCAGCTACCTCAAGTGGGACCAAAACCGGGACCTCGTGGAGCACGGCCATGCCGGCCGTTCGTCCGTGCATGAACAGACCCTTGCCGCTTACCGGCTCTTCGATGCCCTCCGTGCGGCGCACCCGGGTGTCGAGATCGAGAGTTGCTCCTCCGGCGGCGCCCGAGTGGATCTCGGGATCCTGGACCGCACTGACAGGATCTGGGCTTCGGACTGCAATGACGCCTTGGAGCGGCAAACCATCCAGCGCTGGACCGGAATGGTGGTCCCGCCGGAGCTGGTGGGCGGACACATTGGGCCCACGACGTCCCACACCACGGCCCGGACGCATGACTTGTCCTTCCGAGCCATCACGGCGCTGTTTGGGCACTTCGGCATGGAGTGGGACATCCGCGAAGTCCAKGGGCCTGAGCGCGAGGAACTCAAGCGCTTCATCACCCTGTACAAGGAGCACCGCGGGTTGATCCACACCGGACGGATGGTGCGCGCAGATGTGCCCGACGAGTCCATGATGCTGCACGGGGTTGTCGCTGACTCTGTTGTTGCGGATGCCACGCACGACGGCGGTCCTGCAGTGGGTGCCATCGCCGCCCTCTTCGCCGTGGTCAAGACGCGGACTGGCTTCGCTGAGCAGCCCGGACGCGTAGCCATCCCGGGGCTGGAATCCTCCCGTTCCTATCGTGTGGAAGCGATCTTCCCCACCCTGGCGGATGTCGACTACGGGCACACGTTCATCGAGGCTCAACCAGTCGCTTGGCTGGCCGATGGCGCTGTCGCAACGGGACGCTTCCTTGGCGAGGCGGGCCTTCCCATGCCCGTGCTGAACCCCGAGCACGCGCTCTTGCTGCGGTTCACAGCCCTGTAGCCCTCTCTCACATCCTGATGGCTCCCGGGGATCCCTCTCTCACGTCCACAGGGCTTCCCGGGAGCCCTCTCTCACGTCCCGGGGATCCTCTCTCACATCCAGACGGCTTCCCGGGATCCCTCTCTCACGTCCACAGGGCTTCCCGGGAACCCTCTCTCACATCCAGACGGCTTCCCGGAATCCCTCTCTCACGTCCGCCGGACTACACGGTTTCAGCCAGGTAATCGATGGCCAACTTGTAGCCAAGTACGCCCGCACCCACGATGATGGCGCTGCACACACCGGATAAGTAGGAGTGGTGCCGGAACTCTTCGCGCTGATGAACGTTGGTGATGTGCACTTCGACGGCGGGCAGCTGCACTGCGGCGAGGGCGTCACGAAGCGCCACTGACGTGTGTGTGAAGGCCCCGGCATTGATGACGATGCCCGCCGCGGTTCCGCGCGCTGCGTGGATAGCGTCGAGGAGATCCCCTTCGTGGTTGGACTGAACGCAGTCCACCGTGAAGCCATGGGCAGCCGCGGCTGACATGGCCAACTGCTCGACGTCCGCGAGCGTGGAAGTGCCGTACTTCTCGGGCTCCCTGGTGCCCAAAAGGTTAAGGTTCGGTCCGTTGATCACAAGAATGGTGCCGCGACCAGATTCGGTGGCGGGGGTGGCTTCAGTCATGGCTCCCAATCTATTAGGCGATGGGAGAATGTCCGGGAATTGCCGTCAAAGTTACTTGCGTGTGCACTGCCCGGGCGAAACAGGATTGCTAAGGCCCGGAGCTTGGGCAGCCACCGGCTGGATGTCCTCCATGGTGAGTGCAAACCCAAGTGCCGCATCAGTTGTGGTCTTGGCAAAGATCAAGCCGGCTACCTGCCCTTGCATGGTGAGCAGCGGCCCTCCCGAGTTACCGGGTTGGACGTCACCCGCAAGCTTGTAGACCGACTCGGGAGAAGGATTGCTGCCATAAATGTCAGGAACCAGGATGGTCGAAATCCCTTGGACAGTTGCTGGTTTGGACTGGAAAGGACCGCCGTGCGGGTAGCCCGCAAAAGCTGCGGGGCTGCCGGCTGCCAGGTCTGGACTCAGCTGCAGTGGATCCGATGAAAGTCCGTCTACGGCCAAAACCGCGATGTCCCGCTGGGAGTCGAAGTAGACCACCCGACCCGGCAACGCGCCGCCGTCGGGAATTTCCACGACCGGCTGCGACACGCCCGCCACAACATGTGCATTGGTCACGACGCGCCCGGGCGACACGACAAATCCGGATCCGGTTTGGTTCTGGCCGCATTCAAAGGCCGTGCCGGCAATCTTCAGGACGGACTCGGCAGCGCGGTTCAGGGCAGGAGTGTCGGTGGACTCGTTGGGAATCGTAACCGGTGTGGATGGGCCGAAGCCCTCAATCAGCTTGGGAATACCGTCGCCGATCACCGTAGATCGCAATTGGGCCATTGTGGTTTTGACCGGCGTCGGCGTCAACGAATCGATGTATCGAATGACCCGCGACTCAGCCAACTGCTGCGAGACAAACGGCACGCCCAGCGAACTGATACTGAACGCCAACATGGACATCACCAGCGCCGCGACCACCACGCTGACCACGCCGCCAATCAACCGGTCGGCTGCGTGCAACGGCTTAATCCGCACCGCATGGCGGACTTTTCGCCCGATCATGGTACCCAGCCCGTGGCCGAGCGCAATAAGCACGACGGCGGCACCCACCGTGGCGGTCAGCCTCCAACCGCTATCGCTCACCCAGCCGCTCACAAGTGGAACAGCCATAAATGCAGCAATCGCACCAACCACAAAACCGGCAATTCCGCCGAGTGTCACCAGGAAGCCACTGCGCAGGCCATAGATCAGGTAGGACAGCAGCATCAACATCAATGCCAAATCCAAAATCGTCAAGCCAAACACCAATGCTCCTTGTGACCGGGTAGCGCCAATTGTAGTTGGGCACCCTGACAAGAAACCGTTAGTCCCATCACGATACGGGTGCGCTCCGAGCGTCTAAAGGCACCGCAAACAAGGCCAGATGGGGGCAAAAACCGCGCCGTTTCAGCGTTTCTCCTGCCAAGTACGTCACAGAAGCTTAAAAATTCTGAAACAATGGCTGGAGCGCCACGACCGAAACTTATATTCAGGAGATTTCATGGACATCGAGGTATTGCGCCGCGCACCCCTCTTCGCCACCCTTGACGACGACGCATTCCGCTTGCTGACGGACGAACTCACCGAGGTGGACCTCTCACGCGGGGCATCGGTATTCCGCGAAGGCGACCAGGGTGACCAGCTGTACTTCATCGTTTCCGGCAAGGTAAAGCTCGGCCGTACCTCCCCCGATGGCCGCGAGTCGCTGTTGGCCATCCTCGGCCCGGGAGAACTCTTCGGCGAGATGGCGTTGTTCGACCCCAGCCCCCGCACCGCGACGGCCACCGCCGTCTCCGAAACGCGCCTGGCAGGACTGAAGAACGAAAGCCTCAACGCGCTGCTCCGCACACGTCCCGAGGTTTCCGCGCAGCTGTTGCAGGCCCTCGCCCGCAGGCTCCGCCGCACCAACGATTCGCTGTCCGACCTCGTTTTCTCGGACGTCCCGGGCCGCGTCGCCAAGGCACTCCTGGATCTGGCTGACCGCTTCGGCCGTCCGGCAACCGACGGCGTCCTGGTTGCCCATGAACTCACGCAGGAAGAACTGGCCCAGCTGGTTGGCGCTTCCCGCGAAACCGTCAACAAGGCACTGGCCGAGTTCGTCCAGCGCGGTTGGCTGCGCCTGGAAGCGCGCGCCGTCGTCATTCTAGACATGCAGCGACTCCGCCAGCGGTCGCGCTAATTTCTACTTGCAAAAAGCCGCCCCGGTGATGAACCGGGGCGGCTTTTTTCGTCGGGACGTGAGCGAGGATCGATCAAAACCCGTCGGGACGTGAGAGAGGATCCGTCAAAACCCGTCGGGACGTGAGAGAGCGTCCGATTTAGCGCTCCCGCTGCGGCTCTCCGGCTACGGTCCTGGCGGCCTCGACCTCGAGCATCAGCACTCCACCCTCGTCTACCAGTTTGGGCTGATACACGTGCGCCTTGCGCTTGTAGCTCAGGTAGGCGATACAGCCATTGGCGTGGGCCATTTTTTCAAGCATGATTTCGGACCCGGGGACCAGAAGTTGGCCGAGAGTGAGTCCGACGGTGTTTTCCTGGGCTATTTCGTCGCCGAGGGCTGTGGTGTCGCGGAGGGCGATGGCTTCGGCCGCACAAACCCAGCGGCCCCATACGCCCTTACTGCCCAGAATGCTCGGCTGCTGGTTCACGGGGACTGTAGCCGCGAAATAGCGCGTGTTGAAGCGGGTGTGGGCGAAGTCGGGGCTGAGCCAGTTGACCAGGGGCTTCAGCAGGTCCGTGCGCAGTGATAGGCCACGCTTGGCGAGCACTTCGCTGAAGGATTTCTCCTGGCTGGACACAGCTTCCCGGGCTTTCATCCATTCCACGGTCGAGTTGGCTTCCACGGTGGAGGAAGCGTCTGGGCCGGCAAGGAGGACGCCGGTTTCCTCGAAGAGTTCGCGGATGGCGCCCACAACGTGGCGGCGGGCGAGTCCGACGTCGTCCGTTCCCATGTGCTCAGCCCAATACTGCGGTGAGGGACCCAACCAACCGACGGGGTCGTCGTCGGACGGGTCCAGGGATCCACCGGGGAACGCGACGACGCCCAGCGGCGAGGAGCCTGGCCTGTAACCAAGCCAGGTCTCCAGACCGGTGGGTGAGTCCCGCAGGAGGACGACTGATGATGCGTAGCGGGCGGCCCTGGGGGTCCGCTCGCCGAGCTCAAGCCAGTTTCGTGCTGCCCCTTCGAGTGCGGGAGGGAGTGCGAACAGGCGGCGGGCAAGCTGCGGCAATTGGGTGAACCGGTTCCTTAGCTGAATTCAGCGATGAGCTCGACTTCGACGGGAGAGTCGAGCGGCAGGACGGAAACGCCGACGGCGGAGCGTGCGTGCTTGCCGGCGTCGCCCAGTACCTGGCCGAGAAGTTCGGAGGCGCCGTTGATCACGCCGGGCTGGCCCGTAAAGGTGGGCTCGGATGCAACGAAGCCCACTACCTTGACGATGCGGGTGATGCGGTCGAGGTCGCCGATGACGCTCTTCACAGCAGCGAGGGCGTTGATCGCGCAGACAGCGGCGTAACGCTTGGCATCCTCGGGATCGACGGTGGGCTCGTCGGAGGCACCCAACTCGCCGAGGGAGACCTTGCCCGTAGCTTCGAGTTTGCCCTTAATAAAGGGCAACTGGCCGGACGTGTAAACGTAGTTGCCGGAGACGATCGCCGGCACGTAGTCGGCAACAGGTGCGGCGACCTCGGGGAGGGTCAGGCCGAGCTCGGCGAGACGCTGCTCAACGGCCGACGTCGGAGCGCCGGATTCCGCGGCAGACGTGGTTTCTGCGGGGGTTGTCATAGTTACTGCTTCTCCCTCTTCAGGTATGCAACAAGGCCTTTGCCATCGGGTCCACCGACGACCTGGACAAGCTCCCAACCGTCCTCGCCCCACTGGTCCAGGATCTGCTTCGTGGCGTGGATAATGAGCGGAATCGTGGCGTACTCCCATTTGGTCATGACAGAAAGCCTAGCCCTTGCCGGTAAAGTGGAAAACATGGTGACTCGCAAGAACCCCATATTCGACACTGCCACCACCCTCGGAAAGATTTTAGGTTTCCTTGGCGTGAGCGCGATTTGTGGCGTCCTGGTGGCGGGCCTTTTGGTCCCCGCAGCAGCCGTTTCGGGCAGTGCCGCAAGTGGTTCAATCCAGTTCTTTGACACTCTGCCGGCAGAGCTGCAGGTGGACCCGCCGAGCCAGAACACAACGATTCTGGCGAAGGACGGCACCCCGATTGCCTCGATCTACGCTGAGAACCGGACCAAGGTTCCGCTGGATCAAATGAGCCCGTTCATCAAGGATGCTGTCATCTCTATCGAGGACAGCCGTTTTTATGAGCACGGCGGCATCGACACCACCGGCATCATGCGAGCCATCGTGAGCACCGCCCGCGGCAACAAGCAGGGCGCGTCCACCATTACGCAGCAATACGTTAACAACGTCATCAATGAATCGCTGGTGGCATCGGGCAAGGACGAAGACGTCAAGCTGAACGGCCTGAACAAGGGCGTCGGCGACAAGCTCCGCGAGATGAAGCTGGCTATTGCCCTGGAGAAGAAGTTCTCCAAGGAGCAGATCCTTGAGGGCTACCTCAACATCGTCTTCTTCAACCGTGACGCCTACGGCATTGAAGCTGCCTCCAAGTTCTTCTTCAGCACTACTGCCAAGGATCTGACGCTTCCCCAGGCAGCCTTGCTGGCTGGTTTGGTGAACAGCCCGTCCGCCTTCGATCCCATCACCAACCCCGATAACTCGAAGAAGCGCCGCGACCTTGTGCTGGCTGCCATGGTGAACCAGGGCAAGATCAGCCAGGCAGAGTACGACGAAGCAGTGGCCACTCCTGTCACCACCAAGGTCACTCCCGCGCGACAGGGTTGCGCATACGCCACCATGGCTCCGTATTTCTGCGACTACGTACTGCACCTGCTCTTGAACAACCCTGCGTACGGCGAGACTTCCGACGAGCGCGAGAAGCGCATCATGCGTGGCGGCCTCACCATCCGGACCACCCTGGATCCCACCGCGCAGACCGTTGCCCAGCAGCAGGTCGACGGTACAGCGGGTGCCAACCCGGACAAGTGGGGCGCCTCCATCGTCTCGGTCCAGCCGGGCACGGGCCAGATCGTGAGTATGGCCCAGAACACCGTTTGGCTCCCCCAAGACGGCAAGTTCGATCAGACCCAAAACTTCAACGTGGACGTCCTCGATGCCGACGGCAACGACCTCAACGGCATTGGCGGCTTCCAGCCCGGTTCTACGATGAAGCCGTTTACGTTCGCCGAATGGCTGAACGAGGGCAAGTCGATGAATACGACGATTAATGCTTCGGTCCGAAGGTACCCCCAGAACTTCCGGTGGAGAAACACCTGCCCTGCGCCCACTGTCGGCTGGTATGACGCCACGAACGGCACTTTCGACCTGCAGAACTCTGACGAGGGTTACTACAGAAACATGACGGTCCTGTATGGCCTCATGAACTCCATCAACACGGCCACCTTTGCTTCGGCTTCGCAACTGGACCTGTGTGGCATCCAGGGCATTGTCGATGCGACGGGCGTCCATGGGGGCCTTCCTGCCCGGGATGACGCTGGCAAGATCACCGACCCCAATCCCAAGGTGCCCATGACCACTCTGGGTAACCTCATTGGTTCCACCCAGACCGCGCCCCTCACCATGGCCAGCGCCTTCGCCACGTTCGCTGCCGATGGCAAGTACTGCCAGCCGATCGCGATTACCTCCGTGAAGGACCAGTCCGGTGCCGATCTCCCGGCCCAATCCTCCAACTGCAAGGATGCGATCAAACCTGAGGTTGCCCGAGGGGTGGCGTATGCGATGGGGAAGGTGCTCGACGAAGGCTCTGGCTCCCTGATCCGGCCAGCCTTGAACTCCAGGAACTTCCCGGTAGCAGCCAAGACCGGTACCAACGACACCAACGGTTCCACCTGGGTGGTCGGCTACACAACCGGGTTGGCAACGGCTTCCTGGTTCGGCGACCCCTTGGGTGACCAGAAGCGCCCCGGACGAAACCTGACCGTGAACGGCAAGTTCTACCAGTCCATCGACGGTTACATGATTGCTGGTCCGCAGTTCACCAACTACATGCTTTCCATTGCCCCTGCGTATGGAACCAACCCGTTCCAGGCGCCGCCGTCCAACCTCCTCGGAGGCCCTGCTCCACAGCGCAATACGGCGCCAGCGCCCACTCAGAACAATCCCGCCCCGCCGACTGCCCCAACCAACAACGGCGGCAATAGCGGGAATGGCAACGGCAACGGCCCTGGCAAGGACTAACGTGACCTTTGGTGATTCTCTGGCAAACCGCGTCCGCACTGTCGGGCGCGGTTTTGCCGTCACTGCTGCCCTCGGTGCCACTGGTGGCGCGGCAGCTGCTGCCTACGGTTGGTGGGAAAAGGACCAGTTCGGAGTCCGCCATGAGACTCTCCCCATCCTCCCCGAAGGTTCGGATCCCTTCCGCGTACTGCACCTGAGCGATATCCACTTCGTTCCGGGACAGGACAAGAAAACCCAGTGGCTGCAGTCTTTGGTGGACTTGAAGCCCGATCTTGTAGTCAACACGGGTGACAACCTCAGCCATGAACAGGCCGTCGATCCGCTGATCAGCGCCCTGCGGCCCCTCATGGAATTTCCCGGCGTCTTCGTCCCGGGATCCAACGACTACTACGCACCCAGGATCAAGAACCCTGCGGGCTACTTCCGCGGACCGTCGAAGCTCAGGACCGATCCCATCAAGCTCGACTGGCCCAGGTTGCGGTCTGCCTTCGGCATGGGAGGCTGGATTGACCTCACCAACCGTGCTCAGTCGGTGGTTTTGAACGGACTGCGTTTCGATTTCTCGGGCGTCGACGATCCCCACTTGAAGCGCGAACGTTACGCCGGATGGCCCCGCGGCACTGTGAACCAGGATGCCCGTCCCCACCTGAGGGTTGCAGTCATCCATGCGCCGTACCAACGCGTCCTCGATCACTTCACCGAAGCCGAGGCAGATTTGATCCTCGCCGGACACACCCACGGCGGCCAGATCTGCATCCCGGGTTACGGCGCTCTCGTCTCCAATTGCGATCTCCCGACGTGGCGCGCGAAGGGCCTCCACGATTGGGAAAGCGACGGATTCACGACGCCGGTCAACGTCTCAGGCGGCATCGGCACCTCGCGCTACGCCCCCGTTCGGATCGCCTGCCGCCCGGAAGCGGTCCTGCTGACGCTCACGGCCCAGCTGACGGCCTAGGGCAGCTAAGCAGGCAACTAACGCGCAGCGCAGCTAAGCGCACGAACCATTACGAATCTCAATAACTGGCGAACTTTCCACATAGCAAAGTGTGGTCCTGTGAAACGAATCACGGCATGGCATAGGGTAGTTGCTACGGGAAACTACCTCCGCACCATCTGAAGATCCAGCTGTTGAGAAGCGGGCATGTCCAAACAAACGTCATTCTTCACATCCGTCGGCCGTCTGTACCCTCACGTGCGGCCCATCCTCCCCCGGCTTTTCATGGGCCTCCTCTGCGCCCTGCTCGCCAGCATCGTTGCACTGACCATCCCTCAAGTGCTGCGTGTACTGGTCAACACCTCGCTTCAACCGGGCGGTGACCCAGGCGCTGTCTGGATTGCCGCCGTCGTGATTCTTGCGCTTGGTGTGGCTGAAGCGGGACTGGTGGCCTTGCGCCGGCAGTTCGTGATCAACCCGGCCACGACGGTTGAGACCAGGATGCGGGTATCGCTGTATGGTCACCTCCAGCAACTCACAGTGTCTTTCCATGACCGCTGGGGTTCGGGGCAGTTGCTGTCCCGAGCCATGACGGACTTGAGTTTTCTGCGCCGCTGGATGGCGTTCGGGGCGATCATGCTGGTGGTCACCACGTTGACGGTGATCATCGGCGTCGGAGTTATGTTTTCCATGAGTTGGCAGTTGGCCTTGATCTTCCTCGGCGCGGCTGTGCCTATCATGGTCAATTCGTTCCGCTTCCGCCGTCGCTTCAGCCTGGTCACGCGCCTCAGCCAGGACCAGGCAGGCGATCTTGCTACCACCGTGGAAGAGTCCGTCCACGGCATCCGCGTCCTGAAGGCTTTCGGCCGCAGCCGCGAAGCGCTGGAAAATTTCAACGGCCAGGCAGAAGAGCTGCGGCAGACTGAGATTGCCAAAGCGAAGCAGCAAGCCGGCTTCACGCTGGTGGTCACGTTGCTGCCTGAGCTGGCTCTGGGCGTTGGCCTGGTGGTGGGTATCATGCTCGCGGCAAGCGGCCAGCTGAGTATCGGCTCACTGGTTGCGTTCTTCGCGACCGCCGCCGTGGTGGCCACTCCCGTGGAGTTTTCCGGCATGCTCCTGGCCATGGCGCTGACTGCCAAGACTGCCCTGGACCGGCACTTCGAAGTCATGGACACCGAGAACACCATCACCTCGCCGGATCAGGCTGAGCTGCCGGCAACGGTGAAGGGCGCCCTGCGCTTTGAGCATGCGGGCTTCGGATTCGACGACGGCGGTACGCTCCTGCACGACATCACCCTGGACATTCGTCCCGGCGAAACCATGGCACTGGTGGGCATCACCGGCAGCGGCAAGAGCGCCCTGCTCCAACTGGTCCCCCGTCTTTACGACGTCACAGTAGGCTCCGTGACGATTGATGGCGTGGACGTCCGCGACTACGACATCGAGGAACTCCGGCGCATCGTTGCGGTGGCTTTCGAGGACACCACCCTGTTCTCCAGCTCTGTGCGGGACAACGTCCTGCTCGGCTCCCCTGAACCCAGCGACGCAGCCCTGGATGAAGCCTTGGACGTCGCCCAGGCCCACTTCGCGTACTCTTTGCCGGAAGGTGTGGACACGCTGATTGGTGAGGAAGGATTGAGCCTTTCAGGTGGCCAGCGGCAGCGCATAGCCCTTGCCCGGGCCATCGCAGCGAAGCCGAAAGTCTTGGTCCTGGACGATCCCCTCTCGGCCTTGGACGTCAACACCGAAGAACGCGTGGAGGCCCGGCTCCGCGAAGTACTGCACGAGACCACCACGCTGATCGTCGCGCACCGCCCTTCGACTGTGGCATTGGCGGACCGCGTGGCCTTGCTTGAGAACGGAACCATCACCGCCGTCGGAACCCACACGGAACTGTTGGCTGAAAACGCCCACTACCGCTACGTCATCGCAAGCCTGGATACCGGTCCGAGGGACCTGGACAGCGAACTGGACGAGCTCGAAGACGCCGAGGAGGCCCGCCGGTGAGCGCAACAACCTTTGGAACCGCCAACGAAGACAACACGCTCCTGAGCAAAGCGGACAGCAAAGCAGTACGACGTCGGTCGCTCGCCTTGCTGGGCTCGCTGATCCGCCCGGTGCGGCTGCGTTTCTGGATGACGATCGTGATGGTGGTGGTTTCGCAGCTCACCCGGGTGGCGGGGCCAGCCCTGATCGCCTTTGGCATCGACACCGCCCTGCCCGCATTGCAGGCCGGCAACAATGGACCGTTGGTGCTCGCTGGTGCGTTGTACCTGGCAGCGGCAATCGCCACTGCTGCAATGACTGCCCTCTACGTAACGTCCACAGCCCAATTGAGCCAGGCCATGCTGCTGGACCTCCGGGTACGCGTGTTCAGGCACACCCAGCGGTTGAGCCTTGAATTCCACGAGAAGTACACATCCGGCCGCATCATTGCCCGTCAAACCTCGGACCTCGAGGCGCTGCGGGAATTGCTTGACTCCGGCGTGAGCTCCCTGGCTTCGGGCATGCTGTTTATGCTCTTCACAGCATTCACCGTGTTTGCCTTGGACTGGCGCAGTGGATTGATCATGTTTGCGGCGGGTGTGCCCATGTTCTTACTCGCGCGCTGGTACCAAAAGCATTCACAGATCGCGTTCCGGGAATCCCGGGTGGTTTCAGCCCGGCTGATCGTGCACTTCGTGGAAACCATGACGGGCATCCGTGCGGTGAAGGCCTTCCGCAAGGAGCGCGAGAACGCCGACCGCTACGGCGCCTTGGCTGAGGACTACCGCAAGAACACCGTCCGCTCCATCAACCTGAACGGCATCTTCCAGCCAGGATTGGTGCTGATCGGCAATGTGTGTGTGGCAGCGGTCCTGTTGTTCGGCGGATTCAGGGTGCTCAGCGGTGACCTCGCCGTGGGCGTCCTTCTGGCCCTCATCCTGTCCACGAAGCGCTTCTTCCAGCCGGTGGACCAGATGGCTATGTTCTACAACTCCTTCCAGAGCGCACAGGCTGCGCTGGAGAAAGTGTCAGGGCTCCTCGAAGAGGTGCCCACCGTCCGGCCGCCAAAGAACCCTGTACCGCTGAAGAGTTCACGCGGCGAGATCGACTTCAAGGGCGTGCAGTTCGGATACAGCGATGGCAAGGTGGTTGTGCCAAAGCTGGACCTGCACATTCCCGCTGGCCAAACCGTTGCACTGGTGGGACAGACAGGCGCCGGCAAATCCACCCTGGCCAAACTCGTTGCGCGCTTCTACGACGTCACGTCAGGCGCCATCACGTTGGACGGCATTGACCTTCGGGACCTGGCTACCACCGACCTTCGCCGCGCCGTGGTCATGGTGACGCAGGAAGCCTTCCTGTTCAGCGGCTCCGTGGCGGAGAACATCGCGTTGGGCCGGCCCGAAGCTTCCCGCGCTGAAGTGGAGACCGCAGCCAAAGCAGTGGGCGCCCATGAATTCATCATGAGCTTGCCCGAGGGATATGACACGGATGTCAATAAACGTGGTGGCCGAGTCTCGTCGGGCCAGCGTCAACTGATCGGATTCGCCAGAGCCTTCCTCGCCGCGCCTGCTGTTCTGATCCTGGACGAAGCCACGTCTTCGCTGGATATTCCTTCCGAGCGGATGGTGCAGGCAGGACTCGCCCACCTTCTGGAGGGTGTTGCAGGCCAGAACGCTGCCCGTACCGCCATCATCATTGCCCATCGCCTCTCCACCGTGGAGACAGCAGACAGGGTGCTGGTGGTCCACGACGGCCGGATTGTTGAGGACGGAACACCTGCCGAGTTGATCACTGGTGGCGGCCAGTTTGCCCGGCTCCACGGAGCATGGCGGGACTCGCTCGTGTGAGGAGCGACACCCCCTCCTCGATTTCGCATCCCGCAGCGATTCAGCTATCCTTGAACAGTTGCTTTCGCAGCGGATCGGGATGTAGCGCAGCTTGGTAGCGCGCTTCGTTCGGGACGAAGAGGTCGCAGGTTCAAATCCTGTCATCCCGACCAAAAATGAAAATGGCGCCGAGAAATCGGCGCCATTTTTGTTTGTCCGGATCTACTCGAGTGTGGGTGTCGCAGCCGCAGTCTGTAGACCCACGCGCCTGTCCCCGGGCAAAAGAAAACCCCGGAGCATCGCTCGTCACGCTCCGGGGTTTCTTCAGTAACTACTGATTTACATAGGATCAGGCCAGTTGCCGATGGACGACGTCGTGTACGTCGTGTCACCTGACTTGGTAGGTGTCGTGGTGGTGGACCTCATAGGATCGGGCCAGTTACCAATAGCACTTACCGAGTCGGAGTCTGCCGCTGCAGCAGCGGAGACGACTGCGGGAGCCGCAACCGTAAAAGCGAGAGCGCCTGCCAAGGCCACTGAAGCGGCCATTTTCTTGAACATAATGTTCCCCAATGCGAGTCGGATTCGTTACGGAAATTGCACGGTCCCTGTTGACATACATTGTAAAATGTTTTCCACAGAGACTGTCAAGGTTTTGGTGAAAAGACACCTGTAGGAGGGCCCCGTGGGAAACGGATTCGGCGAGAAGCTACGTGCCGAACGGCTCGAACGCGGGTTAACGCAGGCGGAACTGGGCAAAAACCTGTATTCCCCGAGCTACATTTCGCTGCTGGAAACAGGTCGGCGGGAGCCTACTGCCGAGGTCATCGAAGAGCTGGCACGCAGGCTGGAGCTCGCGCCCAAGGCTTTGGAAGCCTGGAGCCAACCCGTTTCGGTAAGCGATGCCGAGTACGTGCTTGCCGGCCTGTATGCCCGGCAAGCGTGGGACCTGCGCGACTACCAACTCGCGGCCAGCCATGCAGCAACTGCGGCGCAGATCGCGCTCGAGGCGAAGAACAACAGCGCCTGGTGGAATATGACCTATATGCAGGCCGAATGTGTGATGAAGCAAGGCCAGCTCAAGGAATGCCAGCAAATTGTCGAGCATTTACTGGAACACCCGATGGCCACGGAATCTGCAGGCCTTGGCGTGCGGGCCTGGCAGATGCTTGCCGCGGTCTGTCACGGACAGGGTCAGCTGGCCACCGCCGTCGAGCATGCAAAGAAGGCCGTGCAACTGTCCGAACAGCTGCCCAAGGGATCCACGCTGATCATTGGCGCGCACCGCGCACTGATCGGCGCCCTCGCGGAGAGCGGCAAGCTGGACGAAGCGTGGCAGTACTGCCTGACGATGATCGAGCACATGGACGAGCACTCCATGTCCCAGCTGGCCGGTGAGGTCGCGTGGGTGGTGGGCAACGTTGCTTTCATGCGGCACGACTACGTGGAGGGCATCAAGCACCACGAGCGCGCGGCAAAGCTGCTCTCCCCCGCCAACGACATCGAACTGTGGGCCCGTTTCAACAAGGCATCGGCAGCCGTCAGGTTGTCGTCCGGCATTGTTGAGCCTGAAACCCTGTCCGCCATTGAACGTGCCGAGCTCGCACTGTCCATCGTCGGCGGAAACAAGACGGACCAGCTTGAAGTAGCCTTCATCCGCGCCCGCTGGCTATACCTGACGGGCGATATTCCGGCAGCGGTGGACAAGCTTCGCGAGATCTACAAGGACCGCAAGGTATTGGCCCGCCACACGGCTGGCGAAGTCTCGCTGTTGCTGGGGAAGTCCTTGAAGGCAGCCGGTGAAACCACGGAGGCCCTGCACTACCTGGAAGAGGCCCAGCACGACTTCAGTGCGGCCGGCGCCTCGGACCGGGTCCAGCAAGCCATGGATGCTGTCCTGGAGATCCGCCTGGCGGAACGCCGCGCTGCTGCATCACATCCGGAAGCGCACTCCGAAACGCATCCAGAAGCCCATTCCGAAGCCAGCTAAACCCAAGTAAGTCGGAGTTAAGCGCGTTTTGAGGGGTCAAAACGCGCTCAACTGCGACTTACTTGGGTGGGGGGACCTAGGCGAAGGTTCGGCCCGTCAGTTTCTCGTAAGCTTCCACATAGCGGGCACGGGTCCGCTCCACGACTTCAGCGGGCAAGGCCGGCGGAGGCGTATCCGAGGACTTGTCCCAGCCGGACTCGGCCGAGGTCAGCCAGTCGCGGACGTACTGCTTGTCATGCGAGGGCTGCGACTTGCCCGGCGCATAAGTGGATGCGTCCCAGAAACGGGAGGAGTCCGGGGTGAGGACTTCATCACCCAGCGTGATGATGCCCGTGTACGTGTCCAGGCCGAACTCCACCTTGGTGTCGGCAAGGATGATTCCCCGCTCGCGGGCGATCTCCTCAGCGCGGGTGTAGATCTTCAGCGTGAGTTCGCTGAGGCGGGCGGCGATGTCGTCACCGAGCATGGCTACGACGTCGTCATAGGTGATGTTGACGTCGTGCTCGCCGACGTCGGCCTTGGCAGATGGCGTAAACAGCGCCTTCTCCAGGCGGGAACCGTCAACGAGCCCCTCGGGAAGCGGGATGTTGCAAACGGTGCGGGATTCCTTGTACTCCACCAGCCCGGAACCTGTGAGGTAGCCACGGGCGATGCATTCCACCGGGAACATCTCCAGCTTCTTGCAGATCATGGCACGGCCCTCGACGGCAGCGGGAACGCCACCCTCAACCGTGGAGGCCAGCACGTGGTGCTCAACATCCAACTGATCGAACCACCACAGGCTGAGCTGCGTCAGTATGCGGCCCTTGTCGGGGATTTCGCTGCTCAGGACATGGTCATAGGCACTGATGCGGTCGCTGGCAACCACCAGTACGCATTCCTGGCCGACCTTTTCCGTGATGGATTCATCGGTTGGGACGTAGAGGTCACGAACCTTGCCGGAATAGACGTGCGTCCAGCCCGGAAGCTGCAGGGTCTCGGTTTTGAAACCGCCTGTGGGGAGGGAATCAGTCATGCTCAGGCCTGTACTTTCGGGACGGTTCCGGTGGCTGCGTAGGGCACTCGGATTTCGCCGCGGGCGGCTTTGCCTCCGATATCCGTACGGAACTGTGAGCCTTCAAGCTGAACCAGCTCAACGCCGTCGTACGCTTTCTCGCGGGCCTCCACCAGATCGGAACCGAGCGCTACCACCGCGAGGACGCGGCCGCCGGCCGAAACCACTTTGCCTTCCTCGTCCAGCTTGGTGCCGGCGTGGACAACGTGGACGCCCTCGAGCTCGTCCACCTTCTTCAGGCCGCGGATGCGATCCCCCGTGCGGGGAGCGTCCGGATAGTTTTCGGCGGCCACGACGACGGCGACTGCCGTGTCCTTGGACCAGCGCAGCTCCTCGGCGGTGTCCAGTTCGCCCTTGGCAGCTGCCAGAAGCAACGCACCGAGCGGTGTCTTGAGCCGTGCGAGGACTGCCTGCGTCTCGGGGTCTCCGAAGCGAACGTTGAACTCAATGACGCGCGTGCCGCGCGAGGTGAGTGCAAGGCCGCAGTACAACACACCGATAAAGGGTGTGCCGCGGCGGGCCATCTCATCCACGGTGGGCTGGGCGACGCGGTCTATGACTTCCTGGACCAGCCCTTCAGGAGCCCACTCGAGCGGAGTGTAGGCACCCATGCCACCGGTGTTGGGGCCTTCGTCATTATCGAAGATGCGCTTGAAGTCCTGCGCCGGAGACAGGGGAACGGTAGTGCGGCCGTCGCAGAGGACGAACAGGGAAACTTCGGGGCCGTCGAGGAACTCTTCGATGACAACTGTTCCACCGGCGTCGAAGCAAGCCTGCGCGTGCGCGAGGGCTTCATCGCGGTCGTTGGTGACCACAACGCCCTTGCCTGCGGCGAGGCCGTCGTCCTTTACAACGTGCGGAGCGCCGAACGTAGCCAGGGCATCGGCAGCTTCCTCTGCATTGGTGGCAACGCGGGCCATGGCCGTAGGAACGCCAGCTTCAGCCATAATCTGCTTGGCGAAGGCCTTGGATGCTTCGAGCTGGGCTGCTTCCTTGCTGGGTCCAAAGACCGGGATTCCGGCGGCACGGACGGCGTCGGACACACCGGCGGCCAAGGGAGCCTCCGGACCGACGACAACCAGGTCCACGGCCAGCTTGGTGGCGAGCGCGGACACGGCTTCCGGATTGTTCCCGTCAATTGCGTGCGTGGGAACGAGTTTGCTGATGCCCGCGTTGCCCGGAGCCGCATGGACCTCGGAAACGTTGGGATCTTCAAGCAGAGAGCGGACAATGGCGTGTTCGCGGCCGCCTGGGCCAATGACGAGTACCTTCACAGTCTTCAAGGGTACTTTGTGTAAGGCGCGGGGCCTAAGCTGTGTCCTTCCCCGGCAACGGATGACTGGATCCGGGACCGCGCCCGGACCTCGCATGTGACCAGTGAACACAGCCGTCGCGCCCTAGACTGGCCTCATGCCCATGAGTTCGCATGAAACGTTCAACGTTGAGTCCGCCGTCGAACTGGCAGTCATCGAACGCAGTGGCTTTATCGAGTCCCGGCACATCGGTGCTGCCGTCGTCCTTGCCGGTGACGGAAGCGTAGTCACCCGGCTGGGTGACATCGATGCTCCCATCCTGGCCCGTTCCACCCTCAAACCATTCCAGGCCCTCGCTGCCATGCAGTCCGGCGTCCCGCTTCGGGGCGCCCAGGTGGCAGTCGCCTGCGGAAGCCACACTGGTTCACTGGATCACATGGACGTAGTGGAGGGAATGCTCAAAGCGGCAGGTGTCCGCGAGGATCAGCTTCAGTGCCCCACAGCTTGGCCGCAGGACGAAACCGCCCGCAATTGGCTTGTCCGCTCCGAGCGCGGCCAGACCAGGCTCGCCTTCAATTGTTCCGGAAAGCACGCGGCTTTCCTCTGGGCCTGCACGGAAAACGGTTGGGACCTTCGCAGTTACCTTGAGCCGAATCATCCGTTGCAGCAGCGTGTGCGGTCCGTGATTGAGGAATACAGCGGCGAAACGATCTCGCATTTGGGCATTGATGGCTGCGGAGCACCCGTAGCGGCGATCTCGCTGACTGGACTGGCCCGGGCATATTCGCGGTTGGCGAAGTCACCGGGCGATTCTTCCTCAAACGCACGCGCAGCCACCATCGCCACGTCCATGCTGGACTACCCCTGGGCGGTCCAGGGCAAGGGCGAGTCAAACACGATCGTCATGGAAGAGCTGGACATCCTGGCCAAGATTGGCGCCGAGGGCATCCTGGTCCTTGCCACGTCCACCGGAGCCACCGTCGCGGTCAAGATGCTGGACGGGAACCTCCGCGCTACGTCCCTGGTGGGCTTGACCCTTCTTGCCGTCAGTGGCGCGGTGGACATTCCCGCGGTTTCCAACGTCCTGGAACGCGTCGTGGAACCTGTGCTGGGCGGCGGGCGGCCCGTGGGCAAGATCCGCCTGGGCCACGCCGTATCCGCGATGCTCGACTGAGCCGGCCCGTTACTGAGTCACCTAGTTATAAAAGGAACGAACCATGGCAGTTGCACGACGCCGCATTGACGTCGAGGAGGGCCGCGCCGCGCTGGCAGCCTGGCAATCCGCCGTCGGAGGCTCGGCTGAAGGTGCCCCTGGCGAAACCGGCGCCGCCCCGCCGTCGCGCTCTTTGATCGCGACGGCGGTCCGCTACTCGCTGGAGGAAGTCACCGCCCGCGCGCCCGGCAATTCGGTGGAGGTCCGCGTGCCCCCGTTCGGCGTCACGCAGTGCGTGGAGGGGCCCCGCCACACCCGCGGCACTCCCCCGAATGTCATAGAGTGCGACGCCGCCACCTGGCTTGAGCTGGTAACCGGCCGGATTTCGTGGGGAGAGGCAGTGTCGGCAGGCCGTGTTGCCGCGTCCGGACTGCGCGCGGACCTCTCGGAACTGCTTCCCCTCTAACCCAGCTAATGCCCTCAAGACCTAAGTCTCAAGGGCATCAGTTGCACTCAAACTATGAAGTTAGTCGGGGCAAATCGGGGTGGTTGGTTGCCCTGGCTTGCTCATCTCGAATTGCGGGATTTCGTCTGCCGTTGGACCTCCACGGAATTTCGGTGAGGGGTGGTGGCCCTCGCTGAGGCGTTCGAGTTCCTGTTCCTCGAACACTTCCTCCTGGCCGAGCATGATGGCCGAATCCTCGTTGGTAATCTCGCCGTTGAAAGCACGGACCATGACGCTGCGGTCGAACTGGCCTTCCCACTTGGCAACTATGAACGTGGCAACGCAGTTACCCAGCAGGTTGACGACGACGCGCATGGAGTCCATGAGGCGATCGGCTCCGAGGAGGAGTGCGACGCCGGCAACCGGGAAGATGCCAAGGGCGGCAGCCGTGGCCGAGAGTGCCAGGAACGATGAGCCCGGGACGCCGGCCATGCCTTTGGAGGTCAGGAGGAGCACACCCAGCGCGGCCAACTGCTGGCCGAGGTCAAGGTGGTGGCCGAATGCCTGGGCCAGGAACAGGAGCGAGATCGAGAGGTAGATCGCTGCACCGTCAAGGTTGAAGGAGTAGCCGGTGGGAACCACCAGGCCGGTGGTTGCCCGGGAGCAGCCGGCATTCGTCAGCTTGGTCATGATGCGCGGCATCACCGCTTCAGTGGAAGCCGTGCCAAGCGCAAGCAGGAATTCTTCGCGGGTGTACTTCAGGAAGTGCCAGAGCGGAACGCGGGCGAAGCCCCAGGCCACCAGGAACAGAAGACCGATAAAGACGACGGCGGCTCCGTAACAGGAGGCGATGAGAAGCGCATACGTACCGAGTGTGCCCAGCCCGTACTGGCCGATGATGAAGGCCATGGCGCCGAAGGCACCGATCGGAGCCACCTTCATGATCCAGGACATGATCTTGAAGATAAGCTCCAGAACGGTCTCCATGAGGCTGATCACGGGCAGGCAGCGCTGGCGACCGATAACCACGATCGCGGCACCGAAGAAGACGGAGAAGAAGAGTACCTGGAGCAGGCTGTTGTTGGCGAAGGCGCCGATCACGCTGGTGGGGATGACATCCAGCAGGAAGGCCGCTGCATCCTTGGGAACTGCGTGGCCGGTCTTTGCGTCCACGGCTTCCTGGGAAAGCGTGGAGGGATCGATGTTCAGACCGGCACCGGGCTGAACGATGTTGCCCACGATGAGTCCGAAGACCAGGGCGAAAAGGGTGGCGCAGGTGAAGTAGAGGAGTGCTTTGACCCCGACCCTTCCGACCGCCTTGACGTCGCCGACTGCTGAGATGCCCGTGACGATCACGAGGAAAATCAACGGGGCGATGATCATCTTGATGAGTTGAATGAATCCATCACCCAGCGGCCGGAGGGTGGACCCAAGGTTCGGCCAAAAATGACCGATGAGCACACCTGCGACGACGGCGATCAGGATTTGAAAAAAGAGCGACTTATACAGTGGCTTCTTCTTCAGCGGGGCCGAACTCGCCTTCAGCGCCGCAGAGTCTGGGATCTTCATTGATCTGAACCAATCAGTTGGGAACAGCCCCACATTTGGGGGTTGTTTTCAAATGTAATCCTGCTCACATCATTCCGCAAGGGGAAATTGAATTTCCATATTGTGGAAAGTCACATTTGGTTTGGAGCTTGGATGTTGGTGCGTCCCCCACCTTCTTTGACGCAGAAATGCCCGTGACACACCCTCCTGCAGGCGTGTCACGGGCATTAGAAAAGCAAAGTGGGTGGTGGCGGCACGGGCCCACGGTTTGGGGCGGTGCTTTGATGCTAACCGCGGCCTACAAAGGGCATGCCCGCGGCTGTGACTACCAAGGAACCAACATTGGCCGACGCCGGCATGTTGGCCATCATGAGCACCGCACGCGCAGCGTCCTCCACAGGGAACATCGGCTCCACGCGACGGCTGCCATCGGCCTGCAACGCACCTGAGCCGACTCCGATGGTGTCCATGATCTCCGTACGGGTATTTCCGATATCGATCTGCCCGCACGTGATGCCAAAGTCTCGGCCATCCAGCTCAATGCTCTTGGTCAGGCCGGTCATCGCATGCTTGGTCACCGTGTAAGCGACGGACCTGGGCCTGGGCGAATGTGCAGAGATGGAGCCGTTATTGATGATGCGGCCACCCTGCGGCTCCTGGGCCTTCATGGTCCTCACAGCCTCAGCGGCGCACAGCATGGAGCCCGTGACATTGACGCGCAGCGTGGCCTCCCACTCGTCGACGTCGATCTCACCAACGTCGCCGGCTGGTCCGAAGATGCCTGCATTATTGAACAGCACATCAACCCGGCCCCAGCGCTGGCGAACGGCAGCGAAAAGGCGGGCGACGTCGTCGGGCTCTGTCACATCGCAGGGCACCGCCAAGGCATCCGGATGGTCGCCCGCGGTCTCCAGCAACTGCGCTTCGCGACGCCCCGCCAACGCCACACGATAACCATCGGCGAGCATGAGCCGGGCTACTGCCCTCCCAATTCCGGAGCCGGCACCGGTCACGACGGCGACCCTTGGGTCTGCGGACGGGCGTGGGTCAGTCATGTGGTGGCCTTTCGGGGAATCGCCTTCAACTAGTCAGCGGCCTGCATCAGCGCGCGACCTCTGTGGACGGCTCAGCAGTGGGCTGGGCTGCTGTCGGTTGGCTGCTGTTATCGGCCAGCCTATGACAGTCTTCGGACGCTGGTGAGGCCGAGCCGGACCAAGGATTCAGCGATGGTGACAGCCGCACCCCCACCATTAACGTCTGCATCGTGGATCTCCACTTCGTACTGTTTTCACAATGCGGAACGAAGTTATTGAATAGCGAAAGTACTCTATGACTCAGATCACGTCACGTCAAGGCGTCACAAGTGTATGGAGGGTCACATTCGGTTGATTGGCCGTGGCTTTCCCAGTTGACTGTTGCGGTTACGTAATCCGTGTTGACGCTGCCCACCGGCAGACGTAATCTCGAATTGCAGAATTTTATTCTCACAATACGAAATTCCTTGAGCGCCCCCACAGAGCAAGCGCCCAGACATTCAATGAAGGAAGGTTGGACGTGGCTGCAGGAGAAGAGACCTCACACATCCTCAGCGGGTTGACTGCCCAGCTGCCTGATCGTGATCCGGAAGAGACCGCGGAGTGGATTGAGTCCCTTGATGCGTTGATCGCGGAGCAGGGCACGGAGCGTGCC